>JANMEL010000025.1:0-2667 GCA_031376885.1 Chamaesiphon sp. OTE_70b_metabat_96
GGCTACGCTCACTGACCCTCCCCCACTCCCCCTACGGTGGTACAGCCCACTCCCCCACTCACACCTCACACCTCACCCCTCACCCCTCACCCCTCACCCTATGAATCGTCATCGGAAAGAAATCCCTTGGATCTATCAATACTCGCGATTAATAATTGGTGTAATTGCGATTTTAGGCATTTTGGTTACCAGCTATCTAACTTGGGTCAAACTAAAAAATAACGGAGTTTGTGGAGCTGAAGCTTGCGAGGTGGTGCTTACTAGTCCCTTTGCTAATGTTGGTGATTTCCCGCTGACTGGCTTAGGTTTACTGAGCTATCTGGCCGTAGCAATTATGGCATTTGCGCCAAGTTTATTCGATCCCAAAACAAATAAAGCACAGCACAAACAGATTGACGATCTGACTTGGCTCGGACTATTTTTAGCGGGAGTAGGTATGGCAGTATTTAGTGGATACTTAGTGTATTTACTAGCTTTTGTTATCAAAGCAGCATGTCCATTTTGCATTGCTTCCGCCTTATTTACTTTCCTAATTTTCGGGCTAACTTTATTCGGTCATGAGTGGGAAGATTTAGGGCAAATTATCTTTGCAGGTTTAGCTACATCATTGGTATCAATCATTGTATCGTTGGTATTGTATAATGCCGCTGCTGGGCCGCAAATTAATTCCCTTAGTCCTACTACTGCACCAGTGCCAGGAATTGGGTGGGAAATTAAATCTGCATCTACTCCTGCCGAAATAGAGTTAGCTACACATCTGACTCAGAAAGGTACGAAAATGTATGGTAGTTATTGGTGCAGTCATTGCTACGAACAAAAGCAATTATTCGGCAAAAAAGCCTGGGAGAAAGTCACCTATATCGAATGTGCCGCTGACGCAATTAAGAATCCTCAGCCAGATGTTTGTAAGGCGGCTGGGATTAAAGGATTTCCTACTTGGTCGATCGATGGTAAATTAGAGCCTGGAGTCAAACAGTTGGCTAAACTGGGTGGAATGACTGGTTATAAAGGCAGTGCAGAGTTTAAATACGATCGACTGTTCAAAGAGCCAAGTTGAGAATCATGGGAACCCTTGTCAGATCCAGACTAATAGTTTATGTTGTCTACCATCTCTATCCTTTATCAGTTTTGACCAATGTTTAGAAAAATTCGATTCGCTAAATTATCACTCGCGATCGCGATTACTTCTCTAATTGTTCGAGTCGAACCAACTCGATCTAATCCGATTTCTACTCAATCATTCCAGTCAACCACTACTCCAATCCTCATCGCTAAAGACACTGACAAAATTCGTCGCTACGGCAAAGGGCAAATTGTCTTAGATGGTGAATTTGAGACAGTTTCGGGAGTAGCAGAACTTGCTTTGACAGAACATTTGATTAAAACTGGAGCGCAGTTTTATGGTGCTTATTGGTGCTCTCACTGCTCGAAACAAAAATCGATGTTCGGTGCCGAAGCTGCCGCTAAATTACCGTATATCGAATGTGCCAAAGATGGAGTCAACTCTCAGCGACAGTTATGTAGAGACAAACAAATTCGGATGTTTCCAACTTGGATAATTAATGGTAAACTCGTTCCTGGTAATCGTGAGTTAAAAGATATCGCCATCCTAACTGGCTATCAAGGGCCGATGAATTTTAAGTACACTAAATAAATCGATCGTATCCCGACCAAAAAATATTAGTTCGATCGGATTATCCTTAAAAATTTCAGGAATGAAAATTCGATCGAATTAACAACAAAATAACCCATCCCCATTTTTCCACACCCCTATAAACCAAAATGAACTATTTACTTAACCTGTGTCGCCTGCCAATCTTATCATTAGTATTATTCTCCCTATTCTTGGTAATTCCAGCCCGTGCAGACGATCGAGTTTCGATAAATCCCCCTACTTCCGCCATCACAGAGCCAAACCTATCGATCGAAAATAGATCGTCACAAACCAATATTGCTCTAGCCCAAACAAAAGTAAGTCCCAAACTAGAGCAGCAAATCCTTCAGGTAATCAGACAAAATCCGGCGATTATTCTCGAAGTTCTGCAAAAATACGCCGTCGAACAACAACAAAAAGAACAACAAGCCCAAGCAGATACATTCAAATCAGCCAGAAAACAGCTCAACTCCCTCATCGGTGATTCCCCAACACTGGGCGCAAAAGATCGTAAAATCGTGATGGTCGAATTTTCTGATTTTCAATGTCCTTACTGTGCCACTGCCAGCCTTGAATTGAAAAAGTTTATGGCCAAACACAGCGACAGAGTTACCTTAGTATATAAACATTTTCCCCTCACGCAGATTCACCCTGAAGCTCTCCCCGCCGCACGCTCGGCTTGGGCGGCAAATAAGCAAGGTAAATTCTGGGAATATCATGATGCTTTGTTTGCCAACCAAGCTAAATTAAGCGAATCTTTATATCTCGAAATTGCCACCAAATTAAAGTTAGATCTAAATAAGTTTAACGCCGATCGTCAACTCGCAGATCGATCGATTACTACTGATTTCGCCCTTGGGCGCAAAGTTGGTGTTGAAGGCACTCCCACTTTTATCCTCAATGGTGAAGTTGTTGCTGGCTCCGCCTCTCTAGCAGATCTAGAAAAGGCCCTCGCAGAAACTAGTAAGAAATAAATGCGGGAGGGGGAGACAGGGTGACAGGGTGACAATCAC
>JANMEL010000046.1:0-29182 GCA_031376885.1 Chamaesiphon sp. OTE_70b_metabat_96
CCTTTCTCCCAACGACCTCTCTTTTAGCTGACCACTGACCACTGAACGCTGACCCCTGACCCCTGACCCCTGACCCCTGACCCCTGCTATATTTCTAGAGCGAATAGGGTATAGACCTGCTATAGTACCAAAAAAGACAACCCGATCGTCAATAACTGATAACTCCAATGCAGTGCCCTAAATGTAAGTCTGACCTAGTTAACGGTATACTAAGCGATAAGCTCTTGACCAAACATTGCCAAGAGTGTGAAGGTGAGTGGATTTCTGGACCCAATTACCATACCTGGAGAAGCGAACGTACGGATCTAACGATCGATCCTGAATTTCTGGTGAAAAATTACCATCTGCCCCATACACCCAGCTCGGTGGATTGGAAAACGGCACCCTGCCCAGAATGTGGCCGAATCATGTCACGGGGCAAAATCGCCCTCAAAAACGCCTTTTATGTCGAGCATTGTCTCTCTTGCAATGGGATCTGGTGTGATGCGGGCGAATGGGAAGTCCTCGAACAGTTGAATTTGCACACCAATATTCCCCAAATTTTCTCGAACACTTGGCAAGCAGAAGTTCGCGCTAGTCATCTCAATGAACTCGAACGTCAAGCCATCATCGATAAGATTGGGGTCGAAATGGCGGAGCGAGTTTTCGCCCTCGCTGATGTGCTATCCAAACATCCCAACGGTGATTTTGCCGCAGCTTATCTGATGCGGAGCCTTGAGCACAAGACGAAGGGCAATCCCTATTCAGGGAGTAATCCAGCACATCTTCGGGGATAATATAGCAGGGGTCAGGGGTCAGGGGTCAGGGTTCAGGGTTCAGTTTAGTCAAGCTGATATACTTTGGAGAACTTGGATCTGTCTTGACTGCCTTCGCGCGCGCTTCGCGTTCGCCTTGGGGAGTGCTATACTACCCCAATTTGCCCGATGGCGATCGCTGTCGGGCACATGTCCCATTAACAGGTTAATTACTGATGTCTCTAGGTCAGTGGCTGGGTTTCTCAGCCTTATTAGCATCATTATACATATTATGGCAACTGCGTCAAGTATTGCTATTGATTTTTGCGGCGATCGTCTTGGCGAGTGCCCTAAATCGATTAACTAGGAAAATTCAATCTCGATTTAAACTGCGGCGAACAGTCAGTTTAGTCCTATCGATCGGGATTTTCGTAGGGCTTTTGGGCGGTTTTTTTATGACGATCGTCCCACCGTTTATCGTCCAGTTTCAGCAATTAACTACGACTGAATTTCCGGCCATTGTAAAATCAGCGAATGGCTGGTGGGCAAATATTCAGTCACATCTACCAGCATCTTTATTACCATATATACCAGATTTAGAAGATCTCGATCGACAGATTCAACCATTGCTCAAAACTCTGGCTGGAAGATCGCTAACTATATTTTCTAGCTCTCTAGCTGCGGTTCTCAATCTGTTATTTGTCACGATTTTGACAGTGATGATGCTGGTTCAACCCGATGCTTATCGTCAAGCATTTATCGTGCTTTTTCCGAGTTTTTATCGGCGGCGGGTTGAGGAGATTTTGTGTAAGTGTGAATCCTCTTTGGGCAAGTGGATTGGGGGTGCTTTACTTAGCATGGTATTCGTTGCTGCGCTGAGTGCGATCGGTTTATTAGTGCTGGGAATTCCACTGGTTTTAGCTCAGTCTGTTTTGGCTGGATTACTCAATTTTATTCCCAATGTGGGGCCAACACTGAGCGTAGTTATCCCCATGTCGATCGCCCTGATGGATGAACCTTGGAAGGCGATCGCGATTTTTATCATTTACTTTTTTATTCAACAAATCGAAAGTAATTTAATCACGCCATATATTATGGCAAAGCAAGTATCTTTATTGCCTGCCATTACTTTGATCGCTCAGGTGGTATTTACAACTTGTTTTGGATTTTTGGGCTTGTTATTAGCTCTACCTTTAACTGTGGTAGTCAAAATTTGGGTTGATGCTGTGTTGATTGAAGATATTCTCGATCGATGGCATGGGGATAGCGATCCTTCATCCTCACAACTAGTTTTAGTAAACCCAGAAGAGTCGATCGAAGATCTATGTGATGATGAAGATTAAATGAATTGAGAATTGACACTTCTGCGGAGGCAGACGCTACGCGTTGGCAAAGCCTGCGCCTTGCGCTTACGACTTCCCAATGCCTTTGGCAAGGCTAACGCCAACAGTGCGAGAAATTGAGAATTGCGGATGCATTTACAGACGCGGGCTTCCCCTGCCTTTAAAAATGCACCAAGCAGCGGCGCGATATGGGCGGGGTTCCCCCGCACATATAATCGCGACAAGACAGAGAATTGGGGTGTTAGGATGGGGATTTAAACCATACACGAAAAACATCCCCGACTTCTCAAAGAAGTCGGGGATGTGGCGTAATTATGATACATAGCTCGATTAAGCCGGAACTAAACCGCGATCGATAACCTTGCCGCTTTTATCGATGCCAGTGAGGATAATTTGGTCTTGATATACTTCGACAATGCCAAAACTATGCACACTTTCGGCAAAAGCCATCCGACTTTCTTCTCCCTGTTCGCGCTTTTTGATGTCATATAACTTCGCGCCGCCGCCACCACAGACGAGATAAGTGGTACCATCGATCGGCTTCGATCGTTGATAATTGTGATCGTGCCCATTGATGAATAGTTTGACATTATGTTTTTTTAAGATCGGCGCGACATCCTTGAGCATAATTTCATTAGTGGGATAATGACCTTCCGAATAAATGTTATGATGGCCATAAACAATATTCCATTTGGCTTTGCTCTCGCCCAATTTGCGATCGAGCCATGCTAATTGAGCGTCTCGATCTGGATCCTTGGGATTGACCAGAGAACTAGTTTCGAGGGCGAAGAACCGAACCTTGCCATCTTTCCGAGCATAGTAGCGTCTATCCTCCATATTAAATTCAGGATAAGTTACTTGGAAGTTTTCCTTGGGCTTATTTTGAACGATCTTATCTGCTCGAACATCATGATTGCCCAAGGTGGCATAAAAATTCACGCCTCGATCGAGTAAATCCTTGTATGGGTTTGCAAAATTATCAGGAATCTTGCTAGACTCACCATTGGTGTAGATATTGTCCCCAGCCATCAGTACAGTATTGAAAGGGTACTTCTGATGATATTGTGCCATAGCTTGAGCGACAGCATATTGATTCTTAGTTCCAGTGCCAGTATCAGCCATCACCGCAAATCTGAGCAGTAATTCCGACTTGGGTACAACTGTAGCCATGACAGAATTGAAGCCGAAACTTTCAGACACCAATTTACCCATCCCAGTTAGCCCCAAACCAACCAAGCCAGATCTGATTAAAAATTGACGGCGATTAGTACTCATAAGTTTTGGTAACTTCTAATTAGCTTACTTAGCAAAGATGATAGATTAATTTCAGCAGTATTTGACCAGTTCGATAAACCCTACGCCCCAGTTATGACAACACCCCAATCGAGAACAGGTAAACTGATGCAAGGATTGTTTGGGCGGTTTGGGAAAAAGAACCCGCCAATAGTCACCACACCCGCCAGACAACAACGCCCACGGGATGAAGATTTTCCGATTACTGGGGCGATTGTTCAAAATGAGGAAGTGACGAATTGGGATGACGAAGAGACATTCGATCGAAATAATCCCATCCTCAACACTCAACCGATTGTACCCTCAGAACCACTGCCCCCGATCGTCAGTAGCCCAGATTTGGAAAGCTGGGATGAAGCTCTACCCGCCGCCACCGTAAACAACAACACCATCCAAGAGACACGACGGCGCACAAATGCGCCATCTAGATCCGCCGAAGATCCTTGGGGCGATAATATTCCCAACGTCAAATTTGCCACTGAAAATAATTTCAATCCTCAGCCCACATCACCCACCTCGTCAAACCGCACCTTAGGCATCTGGGCGGCGATTCTCCGGCAGTTGCGCCACATTTTACCCTCACCAGTGCGCCAACTCTCTGATGCCATCCTCACGGCGATCATCGTGGTAATAGTGACGATCGCCATTCTATTCTTAGATGGGTTCTTTTCCTCACCCTCCAATCCCCAAGTTGCCCCGTTAACTACCACCCAAATCAGCCCCGAACAGGCGTTTATTGAGGCGATCGAGACCCAATTGAGCGATATTACCAACAAGTACCCAGATGATATGATCCATGCCTTACAGGTCGATTCTAGCCGCAATCTGGCGATCGTCCAACTCAATCCTGTCTGGTACCTAATTGGCGACGAACAACAAGATCGTGTTACCGATCGGATGTGGCTTCAAGCCCGCGCCAATCATCTTACCAAACTCGAACTTCGCGATCGCGATGGAAATTCGATCGCCCGTAGCCCTGTCGTCGGAAAACATCTGGTCATTTTACAACGCCGACAGAGTTATTAGGGAATAGGGGGTAGCAGGGCCGATCGATTCACCAGAGAAAAATAGCTTTAACCCTTTTCTGTCGTCAAGCCTCGGTCGAATGCCAATTGAAGTTAAACGAAGCAATTGGGTTTCAGGATTATTCTTTTTCCAATGGATCGACCCTGCCTTGCCAAGGGGGGCTAGGGTGAAAACTGAAAATTGATGGAGTCAGCATAGGTCCCTGGCACCATATCCTGCTCCAAAGGAGACGCTACAAAGGACGAGGCTCAACCCAACCTACTCTCACTAATCTTCAAACCAACTACTGCGCCAAGATGATTCAGCTTTAGCAATAGTTAATTCCCGTTGTTTGTGAAGATATTCACGGCGCAAAGTTTTGATTTTGTTAGCTAGATTATTGATATTTTTGCGCTCACTCAATACAGTTCCATCTGTAAATTCAATCTCGGTGAGACGCAGATAAATACTATAGATTTGCAATATTTTTGGCATCATCTCATCAGATTCCCGATCGAGATCCTCCAGAAGTGAATCTTCATCAACGGGTGAATCATCATCGTCTAAATCTGGATCTGCCTGAAGATTTTCATTGATCGCGATCCTCCGCTGCAATAATGCAGCTAATGTACTGCGCTCATTACCGCCATCCTGTTCGATTAAAACACCCAATAAATTAGGCACATTAATTATATTTCCCCCACGCTCATCGACTTGAGGATTGGCTTCCAAAATCGGTTTGGGAATAGCCGGAGGCATAATCTGTGCCTGTTGGAGCAAGAGATTGACCTTATAAGAAATTTCTTTGAGCGTATGTGCGATTTCTCCTTCCAAATTCTTTTGCCAAGTAGATAGAGAGTCAGGTGCTCCAAACCAATCAATCGGCATCGCTGCCATGGAGGTTAATTCTCCAGTGGTTTCGGTATCATCTTCACCTGTATAATCAGATTTATCGAGCTGAGTGAGTAAATTTGCGACTGTATTTTGAATGACTCGTTGCAATGTTTTCAGTAATTGCGATCGCTGATGATAAGTTAGCTTTAAAAATGGTTCGGGATAGCAACTAGTTGCTAAATGATAACAAGCCTGAATTGACTGCTGTTTTAGTGCAGGGGCAAAAGCCACAAAATAACTGTTGTACGCTGCCGTCAATTCTAAACCTAGTTGGCTGCTAGCTGTTCTAAGTTGATTCAAATCTCGTTCGATTTGCTCGATTTGTCTAGCCATACGAAAATTCTACTCGATCGGGGTATGTCTTCGGTTATAACATAGGTTGAGCCTGAGCAACGCAGGTGGCATCACAATACTAGCACGAGGGTACCGATCGCCACGAGCATTCCGCCTAAGATAATTTGAGGGGTGAGTGGCTCGTGGAGGAACATACTAGAAAACAAAATAACTAGTACAACACTAAACTTGTCGATCGGTGCTACCTGAGCCACTTTTCCAAGCTGTAAAGCTTGAAAATAAAACAGCCAAGATAAACCAGTCGCCACCCCAGAGAGCAAGAGAAATATCAGCGTTCGCGGTACAATAGTAGCTAATTGACCGACATTGCCCTGGGCAAATACGACCCCCCAAGCAATAATCAGAACTATTACAGTTCTAATCGCTGTTGCTAAATTAGCATTAATATCTTCCATGCCAATTTTTGCAAAAATGGTTGTTAATGCAGCAAAAAACGCCGAGAGCAAGGCATAAATCCACCAAAGATTAGAACTATTTTCCATCTAACGCGCGGGGTACTGTCCAAAACACTGGTTTACGATAAGCTTGGTTAACAACATCAACAAACTCCTTACGAATTAATCGACTCGAAACAGTTTTGAGATTATTGACAAGTTTGCTAATCTCCACATCTGGCGGAAAATCAATTACTAGGTGAACACGATCTGGTTCGCCGTTGAAATCTGTTAACTTACTATCCCACTTCTCACAAGTGCTGGCAAGGATTTCGTGCAATCTTTTAAGGATCTCTGGGTCTTCAGTACAGCTTTTAAGATTTGTAGCTCTGAGTCAGGAAGCCTTATAGTTAGCGGTTTAGTTTCTTTGCTCATACTGCTATTATACATAAATTTGCAGTATAATAAACCTATGATACTAACTTACCAGTACCGATTGCAACCAAACCAAGAACAGGAGGCGACCTTGCTGCACTGGGGGGAATTGTTGCGTCGGCACTGGAATTATGCTCTCGGAGAAAGATTCGATTACCTTCGACGCACCCGTTCTTCTGTGGATAGATGTAATTTGATAAGTGAGCCAATTGGTGATATTCCAAACAAGGTTGATTACTATTCACAAGCTGCTAATTTAAAAGAGACGAAATCATTATTTCCTGAATATAAAGATATTTATGCTGACTGCCAACAGCAAAATTTAATGCGGTTGGACAAGGCTTGGAAGCGATGGTTAATTCCTGATAAAAATGGTAAGAGAGGTGGTAAGCCTAGATTTAAGAAACAAGGTGATATTTGTTCAATTACTTTTCCAAGAGTTAATTCTGCTAAGGCTGGAGCAAACTTAGTTGGTAGCATTTTAAAGCTATCTAAAATAGGTGAAATTCCAGTTGTTTTGCATCGCCCAATCCCAGAAGGTTCGGTGATTAAGCAAGCGACAATCGTTAGAAAAGCTGATGGTTGGTACATAAGCTTTGCGCTTGAAGATAACACTGTTCCAATCTCCTTACCTATTGATGAAATTAAATCGGCTGTGGGGATTGATGTTGGGTTAGAAAAATTTCTAACTACTAGTGATGCTGAAGCGATTGCTGTACCTCAGTTTTACCGTAAGGCTCAGGCTGCTTTAGGGCGGAAACAGCGTAAGTTAGCCAGACAGCACAAGGGATCTAACAACTATCAAAAACAAGCGAATAAAGTTGCTAGGTTGCATTTGCATATTGCCCGTCAACGCAAAGATTTTCATTATTCTGTAGCTCATTATTTATGTGCAACTTACGATTTAATTGGATTCGAGAAACTGAATATCAAGGGTCTAGCTAGAACCAGACTGGCTAAATCGATACTTGATGTTGCTTGGCGGACATTCTTGAATATATTGCAAGCAGTAGCGGTAAGACGCGGCAAGCATACTCAAGAAGTTGATGCTAGAGGCACTAGTATTGAATGTTTTAATTGCGAGGAACGAGTTGTTAAAGATCTGTCTGTTCGTGTTCATAGTTGCTCTAATTGTGCCGTCAGTTTAGACAGAGATTACAACGCTTCGATTAATGTTCTTAAACGGACGACTGGACTGTCGTTTGCTGCTTGTGGAGGCTTAGGGGTTGCCCAGCCTATGAAGCAAGAAATCTCATTTGTGAACTTGAGAAGCCCAAAGCAAAGAACGGTACTCCGTTTAGCGGTGGGAATAGTCACGTTTTGAGCTTCTGTGGCTCCATCTAAGTGGCTATGTCAACAGCTATAGTGGTTAGTGGTCAAAGTGAGTTTACCAAATCCCCCATGCCAAATCCAGACCCATTTCCGAGTACTTATACCCCACCTTCAACATCAAGGGTAGGTTATTTTTACGATCGACCCGGGACTGTCCCCGGACAATTATATTTTAAACCGGATGCCCCTTCAGCGGATTTAGTCCTGATTGATTACGACAGGCATCAAACGACACGAATCACGGTTACAGATCCAACGGCGATTGGCGAGTATTTAAAAACTCATACGGTATCCTGGATCGATGTTTTGGGTTTAGGAAATTCAGCTACTTGGGAAACTTTAATCCCCATTTTCAATCTACATCGAATGCTCGTTGAAGATGTCGTAAATGTTCCTCAACGTCCTAAAATCGAGCATTTTGAAGATCAGTTATTAATTATTGCCATTATGGTCGTAATCAATGCCGATCGAACTGGATTTAACAAAGAACAAGTCAGTTTGGTATTGGGAAAAACTTATCTATTGACGGTGCAAGAAGAGCCTGAAGAGGATTGTTTTCATGGAGTCAGACAGCGAATTGAATTTGGTCGAGGCATCATTCGTCAACATGGTGCTGACTATTTAGCCTACTGTTTATTGGATGCGATCGTCGATGGCTTTTTTCCCGTACTAGAATATTATGGAGAGTTAATTGAGAATTTGGAAGATGAAGTCATTCTCCGACCAACTCAATCTACCTTACAAAAAATCTATCAGGTTCGGCGGGATTTATTGACGCTCAGACGAGCAATTTGGCCCCAAAGAGATGCCCTAAATTCATTGATTCGAGATGGTAGTCATCTCATTAGTAGTGAGGTTCAGGTGTATTTACGCGACTGCTACGATCATACAGTTCAAGTGATGGATATGGTCGAAACCTATCGAGAATTAGCATCGGGATTGATGGATATCTATCTCTCCTCAGTCAGTAATAGAATGAACGAAGTCATGAAATTACTGACAGTTATCTCGGCGATTTTTATCCCGCTCACCTTTATTGCTGGAGTCTATGGGATGAATTTTAGTACCGAAAAATCTCCCTTCAATATGCCCGAATTAAACTGGTATCTCGGTTATCCAGCCTGTATCGCCTTGATGGGCGTAGTGGCGGGGAGTTTAGTCTGGTATTTCTGGAAACGGGGTTGGTTTCGATCGATGATTTGAGCTACGGTGCTTGGTGCATTTTTACCCTTCGGGGAACCCGTGCGGTAAATGCATCCGCAATTCTCTGCTTGGTGCATTTTTACCGACGGGGAACCCGTGCGGTAAATGCATCCGCAATTCTCAATTCATTTAATTACCATCAAGCAGATATATTGTTTTCAGATAAAGACGACCATTTGTATAACCGTAACTAATTTTTTTGAGGTATAGCTGATTGTGTAAAATGCCCTCACTAAAATCGTAAGTACAACTACCTCGTTTGCAGCCAATTAGCGGTTTAATCTGACGAACGGGGAAATCATTCCTCGCTCTACTTCTGAGCCACTGTTCGCCCTGCGCGAGACTGCGAAACTCTTTTATACTAGATTTGGCTTTTGTGTCTTCTCCGCTCAGGGAATCCTCGATCTCAATCTTCACCTTTCCTTGGCTGGAATATTTTCGATCGAGTCTACCCAAGTTTCTCGTCACATAAGCATCAGCCAATTCGATCGCCAACTGTTCGACAGTATTCGGTTCAGGTGGCGATTTTGCAACAGTATTTGAGGCGACAAGTAGGGTTATGCTCGCAGCGATTGCAATATTTTTCATGATTATGCGAGCGCGTCTTTTAGCGCGGTTCTAGCCGCTAAATGATTACGGGTAGATGTGAGGATCTCAACTTCCCGCTCTAGACGAGTATTGGTATCCTGCATTTCCAATAAAGCTTGTTGTTCCGCTGCCACACCATCAAAGTGACTCGCAACCCAATAAGAAAGTTCGATCGGCAAACCTGGTAAATTTTCGGGTAGCTCCATGGGTTGCTCGGTGAGCTTCCCAGACAGATGAACCACATCTCTCAACAGAATCTCCACATCGCCCGCTAGGGCACGCAAATCTTCATTTGTGGGACGATCTTCAATCCACTCGACTAACCCCACTCTGTAGGGCTTCTCGCGGACGTATTCGAGGACTCTGAACCGTTGTTGACCCATCACCAAAACTTTCATTCGATCGTCTGGCAAGCGTTGAAAATGAATAATCTCTGCACAACAACCAATTTCGGCTGGCTGATCTTTCACCGAGTCCCACATCAACACCCCAAATCGCCTGTCACTGCCCACCACCGTATTCATCATGATCCGATAGCGAAACTCAAAAATGTGCAACGGTAACGGACGACCGGGAAATAGCACCAGTTCGGGGAGCGGAAATAGAGGTAGTTCTCTCACAGCAATTGAAGAAGATGGTGCCATTTGCCAAGTTGATTTAAAACAGAGTTTTCTATCCTTTAGGTTAACGGATTTACCCTCAGAAGGGAATAGGGAATAGGGAATAGGGGATAGGGGTTAGGGAATAGGGAATAGGGAATCGATCGAAATATCTTAGCACTCCTCACTCCCAACTCCCAACTCTCCTAGAGCTTGACTTCAATATCTACGCCTGCGGGTAGATCCAGTTTCATTAGTGCATCGATTGTTTTGGCGGAAGGATCTTTGATATCAATGATGCGGCGATGAGTACGAGTCTCAAAATGCTCTCGCGAATCTTTATCTACGTGGGGACTTCGGAGTACACAATAGATCCGACGGCGGGTAGGGAGCGGGATGGGGCCAATCGCTGTCGCACCTGTACGAGTTGCTGTTTCGACAATTTTATCGCATGAGGTATCTAAAAGACGGCGATCGAATGCCTTTAAACGGATGCGAATTTTCTGCTGAGTAACGGTAGCCATAATTTTTGGAGACGAATTGTCAAGGTACGAGTAAATATTTAGATTCCCAAAATCTTAGCTTCAATGTTTTGGCTAGATGTAGGGCAACGCTCAAAGCATTGGGGCTTGGTCTGAAAAATACCAAGCTTCCAATTATAGCATCTATTCCGCTCATCTACTAAATGTCTGTAAATTATTTGTCAAATACTAACATTCTACGAACAATGCTGTAGTTATCGAAGCTTGCGCGTTGTCTATCAATCGACCCAATTCTCTACCTTCAAGCCAGGAATCTGTTTGAAGTGGCGTAAATTTCTTGTGACTAATGTAGCTCGATTAGCCAGCGTGATACTTGCAATCAACAAATCTGCTCGTCCAATTTTCCGAAACTTAGCAACATCGCGCAATCTGTCGAATTCGATCGATGCAGATCGATCTACAGGCACAATTAGTAAATCGCTCAAAAGTCCTTGCGTGCGAAATAAAAGTTCTTGTGCTTTGAGTAAATTTGCACCAGTCTCGGCTTTGATTAAATAATCGATCCGTCCGCGTAAAACTTCAACTTTGGTAATAATCGTGATGCCCACTTCAACATCCGCTACCAATTTTAATCGCTCGACAACATTAGAGTTACCAGCATGAAGATATGTCAACGTATCAGTGTCCAGCAAATACATTAACTTTAAGTCTCTAAATTATCATCGATTTCTGGACGTTCTCTGGCTTGATAAATTGATCCTCTCAATTGAGTAAGAGAGTCATCATCTGCTAAAGTACCCGCCTGAGAGCGTAAAATTGAGCTACTATTTTTGGCACGCAACCAATCATCGATCGCCGATCTCAAGAATCTCCAATCATTTTCAATTTTTCGACCAGGAATATTACCTTTTAAAGCTAGATTAGCAACTGTTTCAATTGATAATCGCAAGTAATCTGAAGCCTCTTCTAATGTTAGAACATCAGGAATAGTAACTCTGTCCATAATTTCGACAAATTATTATTATCCGGTTTAAATTTAAACTTAGCTCTAATTTTATTCTACCAGATATAGCAATTACAAAAGGGAGATGTACCTTTTGTACACCTCCCTCTGAATAGGTAATTAGGTAATTAACCTATTTGATGATTTGAGAAACTACACCCGCACCGATGGTACGACCGCCTTCGCGAATTGCGAAGCGCATTCCTTGTTCGATTGCGACTGGGTTGATCAGTTCTACAGTCATTTTGACCCGATCTCCAGGCATAACCATTTCAGCAGCACTACCGTCATCGGCAGTGAAGGCTTTGATGTTTCCAGTTACGTCAGTGGTACGGACGTAGAACTGAGGACGGTAGCCAGGGAAGAATGGAGTCTTACGACCACCTTCTTTGTCGGTAAGTACATAGACTTCACCTTCAAATTCGGTGTGAGGTTTCACACTACCAGGTTTGGCAATGACCATGCCGCGTTCGATGTCGGCTTTCTGAATACCACGCATCAGTACGCCGACGTTATCGCCTGCAAAACCTTCGTCGAGGGACTTCTGGAACATTTCCACACCAGTGATGGTGGTACTCCGCGTGTCGCGAATCCCGATGATTTCGACGTTTTCACCAACTTTGACTTTCCCACGTTCGATCCGACCAGTTGCAACTGTACCACGACCAGTGATCGAGAATACGTCCTCAACTGCCATCAAGAAGGGTTTGTCTACTTCCCGCTCAGGAGTAGGAATATAGTCATCTACTGCTGCCATTAGGTCGTAGATTTTGTCTACCCATTGGTTTTCACCTTTGACAGTTTTGGGGTTGGCAATCATTTGCTCTACGGCTTTGACTGCGGAACCAGAGACGACGGGGATATTATCGCCATCGAAGTCATAGAAGGAAAGAAGTTCGCGAATTTCCATTTCGACGAGTTCTAGTAGCTCATCGTCATCAACCAAGTCAGTTTTGTTCATGAACACAACTAGACGAGGTACACCAACTTGTTTCGCCAAGAGGATGTGCTCGCGGGTTTGAGGCATGGGGCCATCAGCAGCGGATACTACGAGAATACCGCCGTCCATTTGTGCCGCGCCAGTGATCATGTTTTTTACATAGTCAGCGTGTCCGGGACAATCTACGTGTGCGTAGTGACGAGTTACTGTTTCGTACTCTACGTGAGCGGTATTGATGGTGATTCCACGTGCTTTTTCTTCGGGAGCGGCATCGATTTCGTCATACTTACGCGCTTTAGCTGCACCAATTGCCGCGAGGGACATGGTGATAGCTGCGGTTAGAGTAGTTTTGCCGTGATCGACGTGACCGACTGTTCCGATGTTGACGTGGGGCTTATTTCTTTCAAACTTCTGGCGTGCCATACGATCTAGTTGCGTTATTTCGGAGTATTTGGTGATTAGTCGGCAGCTATGAGCTATCCGACTATTTTAGGATTGGTCTATTTGACCAGTTCTAAGTTATGTTTGCTTCAACACGAAGATAAGGTGGTTTGGTTCACATTAACTACGGATTGCTCCGTTTGCTAACGATCGCATGTATCCTTTATTCCTTAATTTCCCCTTTTAGGCTTCAACTGGATTGTCAAAAAGTTGGGTAGATAGTTAGGACGATCGAGCATAATTTACTCACATTCGATCGCCATCCTAAACTATTGACAATTGACCAGTTTATCTCCCTCTGTTTTTGGTAACGATCGCTTCCGCTACGTTACGGGGAACTTCATCATAATGGCTAAATTCCATTGAGAAGATCCCCCGACCTTGGGTGTTGGAGCGGATGTTGGTTGCATAACCAAACATTTCCCCGAGGGGAACTTTTGCCGATACCTTGGAGATATTCGGTGCCGCTTCTTGACCTTCGATCTGTCCTCGGCGGGAGTTGAGATCGCCGATGACGTTCCCCAAGAAGTTGTCGGGAACTTCAACTTCTACCTTCATGACTGGTTCGAGCAAAACTGCTTGAGCTTTCATGACGGCATCTTTAATTGCGATCGATGCCGCAATCTTAAAAGCCATTTCATTCGAGTCAACGTCGTGATACGAGCCGTCAATCAGGGTGACTTTGAGGTCGATGACTGGATAACCAGCCAAAATCCCGGATTCACAGGTTTCTTTGATCCCTTGTTCGATCGGATTGATGTACTGTTTGGGAATCGCGCCACCGACGACTTTGGAGACAAACTCCAAGCCCGAACCAGGTTCGCTGGGACTGACTTCAATTACTACGTGACCGTAGTTACCGTTACCACCACTTTGTTTGATGTACTTACCTTCTTGCTTGACTGTCTTGCGGATAGTCTCGCGATAAGCCACCTGTGGTGCGCCGATGTTTGCTTCGACCCCAAATTCCCGCAACATCCGATCGACCAGAATCTCCAGATGGAGTTCGCCCATGCCCGCAATTACGGTCTGGTTGGTCTCCGCGTCGGTATGGACGCGGAAGGTTGGATCTTCCTGAGACAGGGAAATGAGAGCCTTGGAGAGCTTCTCCATATCCTGTTTGGTCTTGGGTTCTACCGCCAGTGAAATCACTGGTTCGGGGATGAATAGTGACTCCAGAATTACCTGGTTGTCTTCATCACACAAAGTATCACCTGTAAAGGTGTCTTTGAGTCCGAGCACGGCTCCCAAGTCGCCTGCACGAAGTTCGTCTACTTCTTGGCGATCGTCTGCTTTGAGGATAATCAAGCGGGAAATCCGTTCGCGTTTACCCTTGGTAGGATTCATCACGTAGGTTCCAGTTTTGACTACTCCAGAGTAGACGCGGATAAAGGTCAAGCGACCGTATTTATCCGCCATGATCTTGAATGCCAATGCTGCAAATGGTTGGTCGTCATCAGCAGGACGTTCGATTTCCACTGTCTCATCATCGACTGATTTACCTTTGATTGCAGGTACTTCAGTCGGACAGGGTAGGTAGTCAATCACTGCATCTAGCAATGCTTGAACGCCTTTGTTCTTGAATGCAGATCCGCAGAACATGGGGACGATCGATCCAGAGATCGTACCTTTGCGGATGGCTGCTTTGATTTCAGCTTGACTGATTTCCGCGCCTTCTAGATATTTCTCGGTCAATTCATCGGAGGTATCCGCGACTGATTCTACCAGTTTGAGGCGAAATTCTTCAGCTTTGGCACGGAGATCGTCAGGGATATCCCGTTCTTCAACGTCTTTACCCAGATCGTCTAGGGCGTAGAATGCTCGCATCGTCACCAAGTCGATGACACCAGCGAAGTCACCTTCAGCACCGATCGGAATCTGAATGGGTACGGCGTTTACGTTCATTCGATCGCAAACTTGATCGTACACTTTGAAGAAATTCGCACCAGTCCGATCCATCTTATTCACAAAGACGATCCGAGGCACCTTATACCGATCGGCTTGTCGCCATACCGTCTCCGATTGAGGCTGAACACCACCAACCGAGCAGAACACGGCGATTACACCATCGAGTACTCGCATGGAACGTTCGACTTCGATTGTGAAGTCTACGTGTCCTGGGGTATCGATGATATTGATCTTGTGATCTTTCCAAGTCGTGCTGATTGCGGCTGCGGTGATGGTGATCCCACGCTCTTGTTCTTGCACCATCCAGTCGGTGGTAGCAGTTCCTTCGTGAACTTCACCGATCTTATGAACAACCCCAGAATAATATAGAATTCTCTCGGTAGTGGTTGTCTTACCCGCGTCAATGTGGGCTGCAATCCCGATGTTGCGTACTCTCTCAAACGGGACGGTACGTGGCACAATAACCTCCTTACTTGTCGGTTGCCAATGTAAAATTAATTAATCTTCATTAGAATTGTATCCTTTTTTGGGGCGGTGTGATGAACACAGTTGCCCCAGACTAGAGTTTTAGTCTAATTATTCAAACTCTAATAGCGATAGTGAGCGAAAGCTTTGTTCGCTTCTGCCATCCGGTGGGTTTCTTCCCGCTTCCGAATCGCGCTACCAGTCTCATTCGCTGCATCCATCAGCTCGTTAGCCAATTTCCCAGACATAGATTTGCCAGCACGAGAGCGGGAGAAATTAATCAACCAGCGCATGGCTAGCGCAGTACCACGATCGGGCTTGACTTCCATCGGTACTTGATATGTAGCACCACCCACCCGACGACCTTTGACTTCCACTAGGGGAGTAGCATTTTTGACTGCTTTTTCAAAGGTTTCGAGCGGATCGTTGCCAGTCCGCTCTTCGATCGTTTTCATCGCATCATAGATAATCCGATAAGCGATGGATTTTTTACCGCTCCGCATGATGCGACGGACCATCATGTTGACGAGACGACTGTTATAAACCGCATCCGGTGGGACGGGTCGTTTTTGGACTGTGGTTCTGCGAGACATAGATCGAAAGGATTAAATTAGTGATGGAACTTGCTTGTGGACTAATTTAGCAATCTTCAGTTGTGGTGAGACAAATATGAAACACCAGTTGCAACGATACCGCAGACTACTCTATCGATCTCCACTTGGGCAATTGTGATGAGTGCTTTGTAACTGTTGCCACCGAGCACTCGAAATGTGGCAACCCGCACTGCACCCTCAGCATGGGTGCATCCCGCGTCGCTACAACAGCGATTAGTTCGTCTAAGCTTACAAATATAGTTAATGCGGTAATTTTAGAGCGATCGCTCACAAAATACCAGAATTACTTGGCAGCTTTAGGCCGCTTAGTTCCATATTTGGAACGAGCTTGCTTACGGTCTTTGACTCCAGCAGTATCTAGGGTACCGCGAATGATGTGATATCTGACCCCAGGTAAATCTTTTACCCGTCCGCCACGAATCATCACTACAGAGTGTTCCTGAAGGTTGTGACCGATACCAGGAATGTAAGCGGTAACTTCAAATCCAGATGTTAACCGTACCCGCGCTACTTTACGCAGAGCTGAGTTTGGTTTTTTGGGGGTGGTGGTGTAGACGCGAGTACACACGCCGCGACGCTGAGGGCATTCCTTGAGCGCGGGCGACTTAGTTTTGACTTTGTAGTCTTGGCGAGCTTTCCGAATTAGCTGTTGAATAGTTGGCATTGTTAGAAATTTTTACAGTCACCTAAGTGGTTCCAACTGTTGACAAATTACCATTCTAGTACATTTTTGCGATCGCTGTCAATGGGTCGATACTATGTGTGAAACGATCGAGCAGAAACTTACTCTGCCGAGGATCTGAACTAGAATTAACTTTGTTATAATGATTTATACTAATACTTGACGATTTATGCCATCTAAAAGTTATCCCATTAGTCCAGCTAAAATCGGTAGTCAAGACGGGTTTCGTCTGCCCAAAGCATTCTCTCATGACCATCCCCACTTGGTGACAGCTAAAGGTCATATTGAAATGATCGATGAAAACACCTTTCTGGTGCATCTCGAACCCGATCGATCGCCAAAATCCGACCAAGATGATGATGAGAGCTTAATGATGAAGCTGTTCCTAGATTCCCTTCTGAAATTTGCGATCGCTAAACCAGATTCCCTCACTCTCTACACCCAAGAAATGGCTGATGAGATGGATGAATTACTCGCTGGTGTCGTTGTGGACGAAGATGAATGAACCCATTCAATGCCAATGGTTGGACAATTTTATTTTACACCGATTTTCAGCTCCAATGGGAGGATTTAACCGCCAAGGTTGTCAAACTGAAGTCGAAATTAGATCCTAAAGATTTTGTAACCCATGCCGATGTCAAACTACTAAAAGCGATCGATTCTGGCATCAGGAACAGAATCTCTGTAAATCCCTTTGCCAGTCATTTTTCACTGCGAAAACCACTCCATCAATATGGTCGGCTCAAGAAAATGGGTCTACCACAACGCTATCGGCTATTTTTTAGAGCCTTTGCGGAGCGTCAAGTCATTATTATCCTATGGCTTGGTTTTCCGCGCAAGGAAGGCGATCGCCGCGACTGTTATCAAGTTTTCTCAAAGATGGTTACCAATGATAAGTTACCTGATTCTTATGAGTCTCTGGTGGCTGAATTAGAGCTTGAAGATGAACTCATTGCGGAGGCTGAATTAGAAAGCGAGATCGATCTATTTACGGCTTTACCAGCAGATGAAATATAGCTATTGTTGGTATCCTCGCGCTCCTCAAACATTTACTAAAAAATTAGTTATTGAAGCTAATTTGGTACATCCGAAATAGATCTCCTTGTTTGGTAGTATTTACTTTTCCCCCAACCGATTTAACTAATTCGGTAAATTGGGATAGGGGGGAAAGGATGACTTCTGCACCGAGATACATTTCAAGGATTGCCCAGTTTTCGGCGATTTCTGTGTCTGGATCGATCGCATCAAAGATAAAGATACCATCTGGTTTTAGGACTCGTTTTACTTCTTGTAAAACGAGTTTCCAATACTCAGGTGGATAGTAGCAACTAAAGCCTGTGGCGATCGCTCGATCGAATGTATCATTTTCATATTGCAGTTGATGAGCTGCGCCTAATTGTACGCCTTTATATAGTTTAGAATTTAGTTGGGAGCCGCGTGAATTGAGGGCATTACGGGCAACTGTACTTATTTCTTGTCCATAAAAATACGTTTCCCATTCAGCCCAAGCATAGATCAAATAACTCACGCCGCAACCGATATCTAGACAGCGTTGATTTTTTTTGAATTGGGCTAATTCCCAAAATGGTGAGGTTATTTTGGAGGCGAGACTTCGACCAATCCATTCTCGAAATAAGGGCATTGATTCGACTTCGGGGGGCAATTCAAAGGCTTCTTGTTTGAATTCTCGATCGAATCTTGTCTTGACTAAATTGATTTCATTCGACCAATCGTGGGCTTGGGTGGGGATTGAGCTGTACATGGGGACGCAGAGTTGGGGTCGCAGAGTTGGGGTCGCAGAGTTGGAGGAGATAAAGGAGAACGCAGAGAGTGGGCTAGTGGGATTCTATTTCTGGTTTTTTTTTAGATGGTCGAATACTGATTTGTCGCCGATGTCGGGGGGGATTGGTTGGATGGATTTACGGATGGCGAATATTAGAAATAATCCTGCCCAGGTAGCTAGTAAAATAGATTCAATGGTTTGGGGTAGGAGGTTGGTGAGATGACCTAATAGGAGTGCTGGAACTATGAATGTGAGGATTTTTGTCTCGAACCTGTCGAAACAAAATGCTTCTTTGAAAAATATCCCTGTCAGAGCTGCAAATGTGAAGCCGATGCCTAAAATTGTTAATGGTTGTTGATAAATAATTTGAGCGATTGGTTGATGAGTTTGGCTGGCTAATATAATAGCTGCGATGGAGCCGATCGCTAAAAATAACTGCAATGCTCGATGTAGAATAGCTAGGTAGATATGAATTGTTGCGAGGGCAATCCCTAGCGCGATCGAGAAGCCGATATATAACCAGTTTACTAACTGCAATGTATCTAATTCGATATTTGGCGATCGCCATAATATCAGCGAGGTAGCAGCAGCAAAACAGACAGCCGCCACCATTAAGGCACTGCGATAAATTATCACACTTTGGCGATCGCTTGGTGTGATTGTAAAATTTCCAAATTGTCCTTCATATACTGCTAAGGTGGTGTTTGATTCGGCGGATTGCATCTTTTTATTCTCCACAGATATAACTATTAATCTTCGCTGCTTACGAGGGTAAGTTTTTCATCCTGTCGTTGTTGTTGTTTGCCATCCACTAATGCGCTGACTGTCATATCACCCATCACATTAATTGCAGTTCGACATCGATCGAGAAACCAGTCTACTGTCACTAAAATAGCGATATATTCAGTTGGTAATCCCACAGACGTAAATACTAGTGTCATGGTGACTAAACCAGCTTCGGGGATGCCTGCTGCACCAACAGACGCGACAATAGATGTGAGCATCACAATTACTTGTTGAACCAGAGTGAGATTTTGCCCCAATATTTGTGAGATAAATAGGGCTGACATTGCTTCATATAGAGCGGTACCATCGTTATTAAAATTACTGCCTACCAATGCTCCCAGTGATGCAGATGATTCTCTCAAACCAACTTTTTTGACCAATACATCAAAAGTAATTGGCATAGTTGCGGTGGAAGATGCAGTAGAGAAAGCTGTTGTCAGTGCATCGGAGCCACCTTGAATAAATTTGAGCGGCGAAACCCAAGAACCAAATTGAACTCTAGTCAGATAATAAGCAGCTTGGAGTAATAGGGCAACAATCACAGCCAATACGAAAGAACCCAGCGATTTAAAAGGTTCAAATCCTTGGAGGGCGATCGTTTTGGAGACGATGCCAAACACCGCCAAAGGTACTAGGGCAATTACCCAGTGCAAAATTCTAATTACAGCATCAAATAATAACCCAATCACATGCTCGATCGGCACATAGGTATGTTCACCTCGACTTATCTGCTCTGTTTTAATTGCTCTTAACACAATCCCAAAAGCTAGGGCGATAAAAATCAGCGAGATTACATTATTATCAACTAGTGGTTTGAGGATTGAATCAGGAATGATATCAGAAATTAAACCCCACGGATCTAATGGTTTGGGAGTCTTTTGATCCGCCGATAGTGTGGCTGATAATTTACCGCCCGCACCTGGGCGCAATATATTTGCTACCAATAGACCGATCGCGATCGCCACTAGTGTATTAGTAATTAATAATATCGATAACTTTCGCCCCGATCTACTCGGAATATCTGCTGTCAAAAAAGTGTGCAGCACTGCGAGGAAAATCAGTGGCGTAGCTAAAGTACGTAATGCTTTGAGAATTAGGGTACAGGGTAATGCCAACCTGTCGATAATCTCCCGATCTAAAATGGGATTCCCAGCACCTAGAGCTACTCCGACGATCGTTGCCAGGATCAACGCACCAATAATCTGCCAATATAACGGGATTTTGTTCATTGCGGCTGGTTTTTAAAAATAAAGGAGCCAAAACGGGCATGAATAGGTGGTGTATCTGTAAAACAACCAGTATACTCCAACTTTGACCGAAGAGCGCGACGTTTTAGGGGGAAGCTTCGCCCTAAAACGTCGCTTGTGATTGCGCGGCTTTAGCCGCATTTTCTTCACCTAGTTTTCTAATGAGTTCTCTGAGAACCGCTGTTTTAGTTAATCCCATGTCAGCGCAGTGATCTTCGAGTATCTTCATTTCTTTGTCGCTTGGCTTAAAATTTATCTGTTTTCTATTTTCCATTTATCTATTGATAATCTAGCGTTTATCTGCTACAATCATAACATGAAGCAAAGATTTATCCGACGCAACAGCAAGCGCACGACCTAGCACGGTTATTCGGTTGCTATCGTGTCGTTTGGAATGATGCACTGGCACTCTGCCAAATAACAGAGAAACTTCCCAGCAACGACGATCTCCAAAAAGCCTGTATCACACTAGCGAAGAAATCAGAAAATCGAGAATGGTTGAGTGAAGTTTCTAACATTCCTCTCCAGCAATCTATCGGTAAGTATCAAAGTTGCGGTGGCTATCAACGAGGAATGTTAAGCTCGATCGGTAAATATATTAAGACCTAGATTTATTATGACAAAATACGTGATGTGGGGTAGTTATTGTCCAGATGTGCTCGAAAAACGGGCACCTCATCGGGAAGCACATTTAGCTGGACTCAAACAGCAAAAGATCGATGGTATCTTAGTTACGATCGGCCCTACTCAAGATCTTACCAAAGTCTTTGCGATCTATGAAGCTGATGAGGAACAACAAGTACGTCAGCTAGTCGAATCAGATCCCTATTGGCAGCATCAGATTTGGACAGACTATGATGTGAAAGAGTGGATTCAAGCAATTTAGGATTATTCATATTTTACTACCGATCTTGAAGTGTAATGACAAATTGTAATATTTTTACACCCTATGAATACTCCCGTGGAAATTGTGATTATTGGTGCTGGGGTAGCGGGAATTACTTGTGCTAGAGAACTTCAATCGGTTGGGATAAAAGGAATTACAATTTTTGAGAAATCCAGGGGAGTCGGCGGCAGGTTGACGACGCGGCGGATGTTTGATACTTGTGTCGATCGAGGTACTTGTTATATCTCACCAAAAGGGGCACAATTTCGGGATTTATTCGATCGACTAATTGCGGCTAATATTGTCGAACCTTGGACAAATATTACTCACACTCTCACTGCTGATGATAATATTTTTCCTGATTTAGATATTTATCCCCGTTATGTTGCCCCTGGGGGGATGAATCAAATTGCCAAGTATTTAGCGAAGGATTTGGATGTGAAATTTGGTCATAAAGCGATCGCCATTCAACCCGATCGTAACTTATGGCGACTGACGATCGAAGGTAATGATGAGCCAATTTTTGCGCGCACTGTTATCTTAGCTATTCCTGCGCCCCAAGCTGTAGATTTGCTCTCACCTCTGGCGGATATTTTGCCGATTGAGTTTTTAAATACTTTGAGAGGGGTAGATTTTTATCCGTCGATCGCTGTCGCCGCAGGGTATACAATGGCTCAATTAGCTGAGTGGGAATCAGTCTATCCCGATGTCAAATCGGTTAGTTGTATTGAGGATCCGATTTTGGGTTGGCTGGGAGTCGATAGTAGCAAACGCCAGCAATCGGCACCGCCAGTTTTTGTCATCCAGAGTGCGGCGAATTTCGTCGCTGAGTACCCCAATCCCGAAGATATGTTATCAGCAAGCCGAGTCATGTTAGAGCGTGCAGCAGAGCGATTTTTGCCGTGGTTTCGAGATTGTCTGTGGCAAGAACCCCACCTTTGGCGGTACGCTTTTCCTAAGTCGCCGCTGGTAGATACTTATTTATCGCTCGATCTACCCGCACCTTTATACTGTACTGGCGATTGGTGTGGTGGGCGAAAGGTGGAAGATGCTTATCTATCTGGATTAGCAGTGGCTAAGACGATTGAGAGTCTAGGTTAGTTGTCAGAACGATCTGCTTTGGATACACTTAGGATATACTTGACTCGGCAAAAGATGACGATTGTTGTGAATAAATGGGGTAATAGCTTGGGAGTGAGAATTCCTCAACCTGTGGCTAATGAAGTTGGGTTTACGGTGGGTACTTTGGTGTCAATGGAAGTTGTGGATGGGAAAATATTGATTTCACCAGTTCAAAAAAAGTATCAGCTTGATGAATTATTATATGGTGTAACTCCCGAACTAATTGGCGGAGAATATGATTGGGGTAAACCTATTGGCAAAGAAGTATGGTAGCTGAATATATTCCGCGACGAGGTGATATTATTAAGCTAGATCTGGATCCTACTTTAGGCCGAGAACAAGCGGGTTATCGTCCAGCATTAATTATTACTCCTGAGCAATTCAATCGCTCGACTCAATTAGCTTTAGTTTGTCTGATTACGAGCAAAATCAAAGGCTTTAATTTGGAGGTAGTTTTACCAGAAGGTTTGATTACTAGTGGTGTGGTTTTAGTTTTTCAGGTGAAAACTATTGACTGGTATGAGCGGCGGGTAAAGTATGTTGAGTCTTTACCAATGGAAACTATCGCAGAAGTTGCTGCTAAGTTGTCTGCTTTGATTGATTGATTTTTTAACGCGTTGATGTAGTCTTCCCGTTCGCGTAGCGTCGCCTTTGGCGAAGGGTAGTTCGCTGAGGTTTTGAGGGGTTTTGCGAAGATACTAGTGTTTTCCGCAAAGAGCGCAGAGGTTGGATTTTGGGTTTAGGCTGGATTCATTGGGAAAAATTTTGCGCGGATTAGTTTGATTTCTTCGTAGCTGAATTCGTCGCCGAGTTCGGTTTTGATGGGATTTAGTAGATTAGCTCCAACTTTTTCGATCGCTGTTTTGATGGTATCTTGTCGATCGAGTGGTACTATTCGATCGATATCGACTTCGTAGCTAGATTCGATTAGTTTGATGATATGGTCACCAACTGTGTTTTCTTTCATCCCTCGTTGTTGAGCGATTTCCGCGATGCTCAATCCTTGGTGGTAAAGTTCGAGGGTTTGCAGGTGGGTGTTGGATATGTCGCTTTTTCGTGGAGCTAGTAGGGGGGGTACCGGATCTGTTTCTGTTTTGACAGACAAGCCAGATTCGCCTCTGAAGGCTCTGATTTCTGCTGTGAACATTTCCCCATATTGAGCGAGTTTTCTTGCACCTACGCCGGATATTTGGGCAAATTGAGCGAGGGTTTGGGGTTGTTGTTTTGCCATGAGCCGGAGGCTGGAGTCGGCAAAGATGACGTAGGGTGCGACTTTGTTTGCGTCGGCGTATTGTTTGCGGAGTTTTTGGAGGCGGTTGTATAGAGCTTGGATTTCGGCGGTGTTGGTGCTGATGTCCTCGTTGGATTCTACCTTGGCTTTGGGTAGGGCGATCGCCATTTCCACTTTACGCTGATTTTTGAGGATTTCCATGCTCAAAGCATTCAGCGTCAAGACGGAATAGCCATCGGTGGTTTCATCGACTAAGGCTTGGTGCAGCAGAGATCTACCCAGCATTCGCCACTCATCGACGGTGCGATCTTTACCGATGCCGTATGTGGATAGAGTATCATGTCCATTTTTCAAGACTCGATCGCTTTTGGAGCCACGCAATACATCGATTGTATAGGCTAATCCAAAGGTTTTGCCTCGGTTGCGTTCGCCAAATCGATAGACGCAGGAAAGTAATTTCTGCGCTTCGATCGTCCAGTCAGCGATCGGTCTAGGATATTTACAGTTATCACAATTATTGCAGTTACCAGGGAAACTTTCGCCAAAGTAACCCAGTTGAATAATTCGCCGACATTCACTCGCTTCTGCATAGCTAGCCACTCGACGCAATTGTTGGGTAGCGATACGTTGTTCTTCTTCTAATGCTTCCCCTGTATCTGGATCTACTTTTTGGGCGATGAGATATTCGATCGTCTTAATATCTCCAACTCCAAAGTATAGGGTACAATGAGATGGTTCGCCGTCTCTTCCCGCACGTCCAGATTCTTGGTAATAACCCTCAATATTGCGCGGTAAATCGTAATGGATTACCAGTCGAACGTCGGGCTTATTAATTCCCATTCCAAAGGCGACAGTAGCTACCATTACCTGCACATCATCGCGAATAAAGCTATTCTGATTATCTCTTCTAATCTCGTTATTCAATCCCGCATGATAGGGTAAAACTTTGATACCGTCTTGTCGAAGCTTCGTGGTAAGTTCGTCTACTTTCTTCCGACTCAGACAGTAGATAATTGCCGAACCTGGTTGCTCCTTAACTTGGGCGAGTAACTCCTTATAAGAACCAGAATTTTTGCGGCGTACCTCATAATATAAATTCGGCCGATTGAAACTAGCAATATGAATATCTGGTTCCCGCAAATCCAGTTGCTTGATGATATCCAGCCGCACTCGATCGGTCGCCGTCGCCGTCAATCCCAGAAATGGCACCTTGGGAAAATAATGACGTAATTGGGACAACTTCCGATAATCTGGACGAAAATCATGACCCCATTCCGATACACAATGAGCCTCATCGATCGCGAATCCAGCTATCCCCACCTCCTGATGAAGATCGATCAAAAAATTGTTGATAAATTCCTGATTCAATCGTTCGGGAGCCAGATATAAAAGCTTCACCTCACCATTATAAATTGCTCTAGCTCGATCGCGTCTTTCTTCCGTGGTAATACTGCTATTTAAAAACGTCGCATTAATCCCATTATTCGCCAGTTGTTGTACCTGATCTTGCATCAAAGCAATTAACGGCGAAACAACGATCGTCACCCCTTGTTTTAATAATGCAGGTAACTGAAAACACAGCGACTTACCACCACCCGTCGGCATCACCACCAATAAATCTTTATTCGCTAAAGCAGTCGTAATAATCTCCCTTTGACCAGCTCGAAACTCATCATAGCCAAAGTAATGTTTTAATGCCTGTTCTAATGTCTCAAATCGACTAGGGAAACCAGAAATCATGGAGGTGAAGTATTTAGCGTCTTTTGGTGAGGAGCGATTGCTGATGCTGTATTTCGAGTGGAGCAGACAGCCAGGAGTATCTCCATCGTACTAGTTGAATTGTATCACGGGTCTCGCTCTGAGACAGAATATGTCAATTGGCGTAGGTTCCATCTATGTCCCAAGGGAGACGCTCCGCGATCGAGTAAAATTGAACTATCTACTCACACCTGCGAGGTAGTCTCCTATGACAGCTACAATTATCTCATCCCCAAATGTCGAACAGTTGGGTGTCTGCATCAATCCAGTGCAAGCGGCGACTTGGGAGGATTATCTTCAGCATGTAGAAAATCTAAATAGTCAACAAGAGCGCGTCTTTTTTCATCAAGGTAGAATTTGGATTGAGGATATGGGTAATGAAGGTATCAATCACGCACGGTTTAATAAATTACTGACTATGCTCTTGTATAGCTGGTTTGCTAGACAACCAGATGTCAAATTCGATCTCCTTGGTGGTTGTGTATTAGAGAAGCCTCAAAGTCAGGGTTGTGCACCAGATGAAGTTGTCTATATTGGTGAAAACTCACCTCAGTATCAATTGGGTGGCTCTCGCCGAGTCAATCTAAATGAATGGCGCGTACCAGATCTGGTAGTGGAAATTGCTGACACTACTTTAGCCAGCGATCTGGATGAAAAGAAACAACTTTATCTAACTTTAGAAATCCCTGAATATTGGGTAGTTGATGTGCGAGGAAAACAGGTTTTTGCATTTCGACTAATCGATGGTAAATATCAACAGTGTCCCGAATCGATCGCTCTTGCTGGATTATCGATCGACTTATTAGAGCAGACGATCGCCAAAATGGATAATGTGAATGGTAATGCCGCTGTTTGGTTTGCAGCTCAATTAGAAAACATCCCCGAATCTCAATCCTAAAATACGGTTGTGGATTTGGCACAACCCGATCGAGTAAAGGTGCTCAAAACTAATCGCCGCAAACCGCCGTAACTGTGATACGATCGATTGCTTCTCCACTGGTATTCGATCGCCTCATGAAAGCTCAACCTAAAGCTCAAACTATTGCCCGCGAGTTGGCTTTGCTAACTCTATCCCAATTATCAAAGGCGCAAAAGAAATTGGCGCAGGAACAGCCCCGCGAGCTACAACTCACACTAGAGGATATGATGCTAAAAGCGATCGGTACCCTCCGCGAAGAAACCCAAGAAGCACTAGAAGCAGCCACCGCCGAACTTCAGCGCGCCAACGATCGACTTCTCAACAGTCAAACCCGTGCCAGCGACATCGAAGGTGCTAGACTAATGACAGCCGACGCGATCGAACTGACCGAAACCGCCATCAACCGTTTGGGACATGCCCTAGAGATGCCCGAATATATTAATAATTTCAACCGTACCGATGTCCGCAATTACGCGCTATCATTACTAGTCAAGACTGCCGAAGAGTCAGCCGAAATTGACTCACTGCTGAGTGAAAGTATTGTAGATTGGCAACTAGGTCGTCTGCCCAAACTCGATCGAGATATCCTCCGCCTCGCAGTAGCCGAAATCGCCTATCTAGGACTCGAAGAGCGGATCGCCATCAACGAAGCTGTAGAATTGGCAAATCGCTATAGCGACGACCAAGGGCGAAAATTTATCAACGGTGTTCTCCGTCGAGTCACCGAAAAAATCAAAGCGAAAGTCTAAATTTCTTGACTAGGTTCTTGGTAGAATCAAAATGGTCTACAGGCTCGATACTTACATCCTGAAACAGGCGGATTGAGAGCGCACCTAGACAAGCCTACATGGGCAATGGACGAACCAACCCTAGCGGCAAACAAGTATTTTGCTTGTGTTTGAAAACAAAAAAGTCGCCATAGGGCATTGGGAGACTCTAAACGAGCGGGGAGCGATAGTAAGACTACCTTGGTAGCAAATTGCTGTGAGCCGCTAAGAATCACCGTCGCTATGCCGAAAGCAAGCTACGCCAACAGCGCGGTGAGTATGTCAAAGATACCCAAAGAGCCAAAGAACTAGTAATTCGGATATACTAATGCAAGCTACGATCGAATCGATTCCGCAGAGCAGAGGCTAAACCACCCTACCACCCTACAGTTCGGCTTCGCTCACTGACCGCCACCCCCACCCCCCATCCCCACATGGTATTCAACTGGTTTCGTCGAAAGTTTGATAAATCTGATGCTGAATCTGAGTCAAAAGAAGAATCTGCCGTAGATGAGCTAGAAACTTCCGTAGAGGCAGAAAGTAACGTAGAGACCCCCGCGACAGACACTAGCGCAGTCAATACCGACTATCTAGCCTTTGCCAAAGCAGCATATCAAAACATCCAGCTCCAAACAGCACCAGCTTCAACCGAGGTAGATCTGGGAGACGATTCTTCACAGGAGACTCGCGCAGAAACCGAACCAGATCTGGACTCATCGATCGAACCCAAAGCAGAAGATGCCGATGCCCCCATTTGGGCCAAAGATGACCGCGAGCAGCGATTGGAGCGGCTCAAGGCCCAAAGTATTAAAACCGAAGCAACAGAGGCTCCAGGCGCAGATATCGACCTGGATGATGACTTCCTCTGGTCGGCAAAAGTCCTCGCAGATCAAGGGCGCACCCCAGAACAAGTCTCCCTCGATGAAATCAACTGGCTCAAAAAACTTCGCCAAGGACTCGACAAAACCCGCCGAGGATTTGTCAATCAATTTAAAGCACTAATCGGGCAAGGACCTCTAAACCCCGATGCTGTACTCGCCATCGAAACCCTCCTCCTTCAAGCCGACGTAGGTATCGAAGCCACCGACTACGTAATCGAAACCCTCCAAGCCAAACTCCGCCAAGAAACCCTCCCACCAGAAGAGGCTCTAGCCTACCTCAAACAAATCTTGCGAGATTTGCTCGACAAACCCTACCAACAGAGCTACAGTCACGAATTTATGCCCATTCCAGATACCCTAAACATCTGGCTTATAGTCGGCGTAAATGGAGTTGGCAAAACTACCACCATCGGCAAACTCGCCCACATGACTCAGACATCCGGCTATAAATGTCTCATCGCCGCCGGGGACACCTTCCGCGCCGCCGCCGTCGAACAAGTCAAAGTTTGGGGACAACGTAGCGGGATCGAAGTCATCGCCAACCCAGGACAAAACACCGACCCCGCCGCAGTGGTGTATGATGCCATCAGTGCCGCCGTTGCACGGGGAACTGAGTTATTATTAGTCGATACAGCCGGAAGACTGCAAAACAAAAAAAATCTGATGGATGAGTTGACCAAAATCCGCCGGATTATCGACAAACAATCAGACAACGCTCACATTGAATCCTTGCTCGTACTCGATGCCACTCTAGGTCAAAATGGTCTCCGTCAAGCCCAAGTATTCGCCGAAGCTGCCAAATTAAGCGGAGTAGTATTAACGAAGCTAGATGGAACCGCAAAAGGTGGTGTCGCCCTAGCCGTAGTTCAACAACTCGGTTTACCCATCCGCTTCGTCGGCGCAGGCGAAGGGATTGAAGATTTACGACCCTTTTCTAGCTATGAGTTCGTCGAAGCTCTCTTGAGTTCGTAGGGAGAGGGGAGAGGGGAGAGGGGAGAGGGAATAGGGAATAGGGAATAGGGAATAGGGTAAGCCAACTACCCAGTCACTCCCCCCTCTCACCCCCTGACCCCCTGACCCCCTGACCCCCTGACCCCCTGACCCCCTGACCCC
>JANMEL010000083.1:0-3362 GCA_031376885.1 Chamaesiphon sp. OTE_70b_metabat_96
CCCCTATCCCCTATCCCCTATCCCCTATCCCCTATCCCCTATCCCCTATCCCCTATCCCCTAAACTATTGATTGCGTAATTGAGCCGCCATACTCAACAATTCTGACCAACGGAGCTGAAACTTCTTCTCAGTTAAGCGGAGAGTTTTCATAATCGACTCTTGACTATGATTAGCTTGTTTTAATTGCAGCAGACTTTGCTGCTCCACAGATAATTGAGTGGCAAAAACCACCCATTGACTATCAGTCAATCCCAGCTTAGTATCAATCTCCGCACCCAACCATTGATGAACTAATTCCCAATTGGCGACGCGGGCAAATTTTTCGATATGATATTTAAACTTCTGTTGTAGATAGTCTCGCTCTCGCCCACTCAAGTTCAGAGCTTTCTCGATTTCTGTTGCGGACAAGTCTTCTAATTTTAACAGCAAATAGTCGATACAGATCGATTGATCCTGCGCTGTCAAATAAGCAATCAATTCTTGAATAACACGATTGCGTAATACCCCATCCGTAGGATCGACATTATCCGTCACCATTTTAGCGCGCAATTGTTGCATCACCTTGGAGCCGCTATCGCCATCTTCTTCTCGTGCAGTTTCAAAAGCCAATTCGATATCTACCGCTGTCTCATTAGGTTGTCGTTTAGCAAAAGTTTGGGCGCGGAGGATGATTAGCTGTTGACTATTACCGTAGCGAAGATGAATCCGTCGCTTGCCATAACATTCGGTAAATACCATATACTCCGCCAATTCTAGCAGACTGCGGGGTGTATAGGTGTCTGGCAATTCATTTTCGCGGCGGAAGACTTTGAGTGACTCGGTATAAAACTCCTGCAAGAAATCTTCAATCAACGAATATCTGGCTTGAAATCCCAATTGGGATTGGGGAATAGTAATATATCGATAGACAATCGAACTTAAATGACCATGTAGTTCGATTCTCCCGCGCCTCGAACCTAGCTGATAGTAGTAGAGACACTTGGAGACGCGATGACGTGCCAAGCCGACTCGCCATGATTCGGTAATGCCTGAAGTCTGGATCCTGTCGCTTTTTTCACAGATCCGATCGACTTCAATCGCGATCCGTTGGGCTATACTAGTAATCTGCTCGATCGACGTACTAACCTGAGCCTCCAAGGTTTGAATTAGCATCTCTGGCAATGGCTGCTTACTCGATAGCAGCACGATATTCGACTGTTGCTCCTGCCGACTATTGGTTTTCGGCACACAGTTTTGATGCGGATTCATGATATTTTCCCTGGTTGATGCGAGCAGTTTTGCCTACTCATCGACTGTACGCGCTCAAACAGGGAAATACCGAGAGAGTGTGTCACTTTTTTTACAATCACACTGAGATAAGATCTCAATCGGCGATCGATAGCTTCAGCCATAAAGCTGAATCTCCACAGAGCTTTTGGCTTCCAGCCATGTTAATCCCAGTAGTTAGTATAATTCTATACATTGACACTCAGTAGGCACTGGGGTAAGTGGCACAATGGGATAAGATCTGGTTTCGCGGAGTGTCAATCGCCCACCATCTGATTTTCTTGACGGAGATAAGCCTCGATAAACTCATCGATTTCGCCATTCATCACATCAGTGACAGCATTTGTCTCGACACTGGTGCGAAGATCCTTCACCATTTGATAGGGATGGAAGACATAGTTACGGATTTGCATTCCCCATGCAGCTTCCACCATATCACCGCGAATTTCGGCGATTTCCTTCGTCTTTTGCTCTTGAGCGATGATCAATAACTTCGCTTTGAGAATGACTAGAGCTTTCTCTTTGTTTTGAAGCTGACTACGTTCCTGAGTACAGCGCACAGCGACCCCTGTAGGCTTGTGGACGATCCGCACGGCTGTTTCTACCTTGTTGACGTTTTGTCCACCTTTACCGCCCGCACGAGTGGTAGTTATTTCCAAATCTTTATCGGGAATATCGAGTTGCACTGAGTTGTCAATCAGGGGCATGATTTCGACTCCAGCAAAACTAGTTTGCCGTTTATCGTTGGCATTAAAGGGCGAAATTCTGACTAGACGGTGGGTGCCTTTTTCGCTGCGTAAGTACCCATAGGCATACTTACCTTCGATTTCGATGGTGACAGATTTTAGCCCAGCTTCTTCTCCTTCGGAAATTTCGGCAAGCTGGACTTTGTAGTTGTGACTCTCCGCCCAACGAGTATACATCCGCAGGAGCATTTCCGCCCAATCCTGGGCATCTGTCCCCCCAGCACCAGCATTGATGGTAAGTACCGCGCCCTTGGCATCATAAGTACCTGATAATAGCTGTTCTAATTCCCATCGATCGAGTTCTAAACTGACCCGATCGAGACTCTTTCTCGCTTCTTGGAGCAATCCATCATCCGGCTCCATTTCGATCAGTTCTAGGACGGTTTTCGCGTCTTCTACTCCACTCTGCCACTGTTGAAATTGTTCTAGATGAGATTTGAACTCATTCATTTCTTGCATCGTCGCCTGCGCCACATTTTGGTCTTCCCAAAACTCTGGTTGAGCGGCTATTTGCTCCAAATCTTGAATCTTGGCTGTCAGTGCAGGTACGTCAAAGATAGTCCTGGGTTTTCCCCAGGCGATCGGTTAATGTCTGAATATCGCGTTTAATATCTACAGGGTCAAGCATTCTTTAGGGGATAGGGGATAGGGTATAGGGGATAGGGGTCGTAGGGTGGGCACTGCTCACCCTACATGCTTAATCCAAAATCTCATAAGTCTCGTGCAAATTCTTGGAGGATGTCCATGAGATTGGCTTGAGCGGTGACGGGGATGAGATTAATCAGAGGCATTTTTTGTCTGCCGCCGCCAAGATCGATCGAAATACCAGTCAAAACTTCCGTTAATTTATCACCAGTCAAACCGCTATCGAATAACGGAAATATTTTTTCGGCGACGGTGGTATGGAGTTTGGCATCTTTTAGATACAGGTGCCATTTTGCGACATCAATATAAATTTTGTCGCCGATTTCTGCTGCGAGTTGTTCGATTTGTTGATTGCTAGCCATTTGATTTTGGGGAATAATCCGCAATAGTGAAAATGTACAAAGCGTGTCCAACTAGTATGCTTGCCCAGATAGCAGTTACCCAGACAGCCCAACTCCAGTTGGCTTTTTGAAGGATATCTACAAACCACATCCCAGAGTTGGATGCAGAAAATAGAGCTACGTGGAATGCAAATGTCATTTTATCATCTGCTTGCCGAAATTCAGGGTCGTTTCGATCGGGTTCGCGGGGCCATTTGGGGGGCATAGGGGGACGGGGGGAAGAGGGGAATGGGGGACTGGGGGTGGGGCAATTCGGATTAGAACAGTTACAAACTAATGAGGGTCTGGGCGTCGGTGGGAATG
>JANMEL010000095.1:0-6834 GCA_031376885.1 Chamaesiphon sp. OTE_70b_metabat_96
TGAGGGATGAGGGATGAGGGATGAGGGATGAGGGGAGTATAGTGGGATCTCTGACCCCTCATCCCTGACCCCTGACATCTGTTTAGAATCTTTCGCCGATCCCGAATTGAATCCGGCTCTCACTAGAAGTATTTAGAGCGTAGTCAACTCGAACGGGGCCGATGGGGGATTGGATCCGAACACCGATGCCGTAGCCAAAACCGCTACCTGGTTTGCCACGAGAGCCAGCGGGATTTCCGGGTACACTGCTAGCAGTGCCCAAATCGCTACCGTAATCAGCAAAGATTTCGCCACCGACGATCGAGAAGATCGGAAAGCGGTATTCTGCGGTAGCCTGAACATAACTCCGACCAGATCCTACAGCACCATCCTCATAACCACGGATCGATGTGGTACCGCCCAAACTGAATGCCTCATAGGGGGGTAGATCGCCCAAGACTGTACCACCTTGAACGTTAAATACAAAGGCTTGGGAGCCAGGTGCCCCTAATAACTTCGTGGGGATATATTGAGTAAAACTTCCCCGCGCTCTGGTCATCAAAATATTGCCGACACCAACGGGAACAGATTGATCCAAGCCCAATTTTAACAGCGAACCTTGAGTCGGATCGGCGAAACTATTGCGTAAATCCTGATTCACACCCAATTGAAACATCAACAGATCGTCTTGCCCAGTTTTACTAAAGGTGAGGTCGTTACCTAATGTATCTTTTTGTACGATATTACTGCCGCCAATATCTCGAGTCGAAACCCGTTGATACTGAAGACCTAGAGAACCACGCCAAGCACTATCGCTAAAAGGATCGCCATTGAGCGGGCGACTAAAAGTAATCCCCCCACCAAGTCTCAAGATCCGAGGTGAATCAACGGTTCCAGGTATATAGCCAGGTGTTTTACCACCATCAAAAATTAGGGATAGCGATCGACGTTGGAAAGCATTGACATTATAAGATGTGCGATTGGGATCTCCCGCAATCCAAGGATCGGAGAAGTTCAGATCGTATAATAAATCTCGCCCGATTTGCAATTCAGCACCCAGTCGTTGAGCATTCCCACCCAAATTCTGCTGGGTATAACTGGTACTGGCAAATAAACCGTTCGTCGAACTAATCCCCCCACCTGCGAGGATCGAACCAGTTTTGCGCTCGATCACGTTAAATTGGAGAATGATTTTATCATCTGCACCTGGCTCGAAAGATGCCCGAACATCATCAAATAAACCTAAACCATAGATGCGGCGGAGATCTTTTTCGGCTGTATTGCGATTGAATACTTTCCCTGGCTTTAATTCAGCCTCACGGGTGATGATGAATGGACGAGTGACACCCGAAATCGGTTGTTTTTTGTCATCAACAGCCGAACCATCTTTTGCCAAAAAGCGCACCTGTACATCTTCAAGCAGCCCTTCCGACACTACCAATGTCATTGTTCCATCGGCGTTGAGATCTTCTACATCAACAATTTTGGCGAGGGTATAGCCCTGTTTTTGGTAGAGTTCGTTTAATTGTTTGATGGCGGCTTTGAGTTCGACGACATTTAGCTGTTTGCCATATCGAGGCTCGAAGATACTGGCGATCGATTCAGGCGTGAGTACACTCGTGCTATTAGCGGGGATCGTTCTCACTTTTACTTGGCTCAGGATGCCATAAGGTGTGACGACAAAACTAATTTTTACACCCTTGGAAGTATCTTCGGGGATGATTTCCACGGCTGAAAAAGCCCCGATCGCCCGAATTGCATTTAAGTTCTGCTGTAGTTCGGGGCGATTTGTTGGTGCGCCAGCTTTGACTGTGAGCACTTGCCGAATTTTTGACTCTAATTCTGGCTGTAATTGACCGCTGGGGGTCTTGATGACAACTTCTGATACTAGGACTTGTTTTTGAGGATTTGCTGGGGCTGGAGTCGTGGAGGTAGGCGGCTGGGGGGTGGAGGTGCTCGGTGGAGTTGTGCCTGGAGTGGTGTCTGGAGTTGTGGAGCTGTCTGGTTTGATGACTGGCTTGGTTCTAATTGTCGGTTTCCGCCCCTTGCGTTTTTTGGCTGCGAGGAGATCTTTTGCCGTCGGAATTTCGCTGGCTGCTTGTGTCGGTATGTCGTTGAGATCGAGCACACTAGCTAGTTTAGGCTCAGAGACAAGTCTGTCGATCTGGCTTGGATTGACGATTTGACCGTTGACAGAACTTGTTCCCTGAAGGATTGTCGCTACAGCGACGGCTAAAAATAGTTTCAAACGCATATTTTCGGTAGGGGTAGAGGTTATGAGGATAGAGGTTAGGGCTTGTGACTAGGCTATATTAATGTGCCCTAGTTCTCAATGGCTAAAACCCTTTTTAGAACTTGTTGATAGGCATCTTCAATATTTCCCAAGTCGCGACGGAAGCGATCTTTATCCAAGACTCTTAAATCGGGATCGGGTTCCCCTGTTAGCCACAATCGACAACTGTCGGGACTAATTTCGTCGGCGAGGAGGATCTGCTGGTGAGAATCTACCCCAAATTCGATTTTGAAGTCCACTAGTGTAATACCACACAATTGGAAAAAATCTTGCAGGATCTGATTTATCTCCAAGGTTTTGGCTTGGAGGAGATCCAATTGAGCTGGAGTAGCCAATCCCATCAAGAATAGTCGATCTGTTGTCAATAATGGATCGCCGAGAGCATCATTCTTGTAAAAAAATTCGACCAAAGGTTGGGGTAATACCGTGCCTAATGTCAACCCTGTTTGCTGACACAAACTACCCGCAGCAATATTTCTGACCACTACTTCGATCGGAATGATTGTCACCGCCTTAACCCGCATTTCGTCTACTTTTGGGCAGTCGATAAAATGAGTCGCAATCCCCCGCGCTTCAATCAGCCGAAATAAATGAGCGGCGATTTGACAGTTAATTTCGCCCTTGTGTGCGATCGTCCCCCGCTTTTGGGCATTGAAAGCCGTTGCATCATCTTTGAAATAAGCTAGCAAAATCTCTGGATCGTCCGTAGCATATAGAATTTTGGCTTTGCCTGCGTAGATTTGCGGATGACGACTCATGCTGGGGTAGTTTGAATTAAATGGGCAAGACTAAATTTTAGTCCATAATTGACTATCCACAGCATGGTTTCATCAGAAGATTGTCAGACTTATCGATCGCCGAATGTTAGTTTTCTGGCGAAATAACGGCAGGTTCATTGTCACCACCCAACCGACGACGAGCTGTTTCTTTTCGTCCGATCGCTGGAAGATGTTCGGTTGCAGCCGCTAACCCAAATTTGGGCATATTGCCGTAAATTGCCTCATATTTCCCAGCATCTACCAAATAAGTTTCGTGCCAGATGCCCACACTACCATCGCTTCCGACTGCTTTATTGAAGGCTTTCCATGCTGCAAGATGGGGTTCTGATGGACTGCGGGCGAAATTTTCTAAATCTTCAAAAGATCGCCAATAGGATAATAAAAGTGATGTAACGGGGGCAACTCGAAAGAAATTTTCTCCACCTAAAAATCCTTTTTCGGGGTTTCGATATAAAGTTCTGAGCATTGGCGACATTGCTTGGGCTACAGGGAGCCATTTGGAAAATGACCAAAATTTATTTACCCGAAACCCAATTAAAAAGACAACGAATGGCTCATTAGTTTGAGCGGTAAAGCGACCTGGAAATACTGGTGACATAATTTATTCTACTATTTTTGGTTTGAATCGAGTGTGGTTAAAAGTTCAGGCTGATTTCGATTGAAGATATTGACGATACCATGCAATTGTATTTTTAATTGCCTGATGATGAGGTGTAGATATATCACCAAAAGTATTGATAAATTTCGAGCTATCGACAATAAATAGCTGCTCGAATTGATACATTATCTCGACTGATTCGGCAGCTTCGGGAATGAATAAACCACCGATTTGCAGCATCGTTTTACCCATAGCATTGATTTTGGCTGGTAATTGTAATTCTGCGAACAGCAGATTTAACATTTCCCTAGTGGAGATAGTTGGAGCATTGGGAACATGCCAAACTTGGCCCATTGCCTCTGTTCTCGATCCCAAAATAATCATCGTTCTAGCAAAATCATTGATATAAGTATATGTGTGAGGAAGATCTAAGTTGCCGATCGATTCCGCAGTTTTACCTTGAATAGCCGGAATAAATACGCGATCGCCAAATGTGGAATTTAATACACCTTCACCATAGAAATCCGCAGCTCTAGCAATCGCTACCCGCACTCTACCGATTCGATCGGCTGACATCAAAATTTCGGCAAGTTCTGCCCGCATTTTACCCTTATTTGTGGTTGCAGCATAGGGTAGATCTTCACGCATTGGTATTTTTACATTGCCATATCCATATAGATTATCACCATAGATTAACTTCGCTCCAGCAGAAATTGCCCCAGCGAGAATTCCCTGCTGTAAGGATGGAAATTCTTCGACCCAAGTTTTGAAGTGATACCTGGGATTGGCGCAATGATAAACTACCTGTGCCCCTCTACACACTGCTTGAGTAAATTGTGAATCTGCCGCATCACCGACGATCGATTCCACCTCATGGGGTAAATTTGTTCGATGGCTTCGATTCACCATTCTTACCCGTTTTCCATTTACCACAAGTTGATGAGCGATCGCCATTCCCAAAGCACCAGCTCCAAAAATAACGTGCAGATCCGATCGAATATCATCCATGATTTTATCTTTTCCTAAGTTGATTCAACCTGTAAAATTATCTTGCCGCTTGTCGCAACTAATTAGCGATCGATTCTGGCAGCATTTGCCACCATAACAATTCCCATTGCCAAAAACCAGATATGTAAAATGCTTACTGATACCGAAATGAACGCACCTAAATCTACTCCAAATAACTCAGCTAATTGAACAAATAACAGAGTTGCCGAAACCAATCCCAAAAATCCTAGCCAATGAGGTAATATTCTAGTTTGTAAAATCTTTGACGAGACGATCGCCAACCATAATCCCGCAAATAAACTGACTCCTAAAACTTCACCCACCGATCCGGCATAGTCATTCAGAGCCAGGTAAACCACCGCGATCGATTCGCGAGTAATAGTAGATATGGTTCGATCGGTATAAAGTGTAGCTAGTGCTGGCATTGCCACTAACCACCGAATGATACCCAAACAACGGGCGATCGTTGAAGCAATGCCAAATCCAGTTGCGATCGGCAACCAAATCGAATCGGATTCATCATCACTTAAAACCCGAACGATCGAACTAGCCACAACCCAAAACAAAATCGAGTAAACTAAATAAACTAGATAACCAAACCTAACTGCTGCTGCATTTTGAACCAATAGTGGTAACATTCGATCGGCTGGATCTCCCAAACTTTGGGGCCAATTAATCGCACTACCTAAAACAGATAGGGGGACAAAAATTAGTAAACTTTCCGCCAACAGAATCCAGCCTGTAATGGTATACAAAGACTTTTTGGAGGATAAATATTGTGATGACAAAATGTTTATAGCTCATAAATGACTGGATATTGCCAATCATAGAGTCTGACATAGTGTGAGAGTCAACCCAGGCTGTTGGGTTTTCTCTCGCGGGGTGGCAACGCCTGCGACTCCCGCGCTTACGAGCTGATCTCAACCCAACCTACGCCAACGGGATTTGTAGCTCGATCGTCACTGGCTCATCTCTCACCAGCACCGTTTCCGCGCCAAATAAATGAATTTCGCGAATTGCGCCATTACTGACATAACCATTAGCATCAATCCAGCTAAACAGAGCGACGATCGCCTGTGTGACGTTCTGAATCATCCCACTGTGAAAAACGCTAGCAACTCGATCGCAAGCGGGTAGTTGACGAACGATCGTGCCATCCTGTACCTTAGCTCCAATCGGCTTGGCAGGTGCGGGAATCGCAATTCCAAACTCCATATCAATATTCGTTTCGGTGTACTCTGAGGCGTGATATAGCACTACCTCAGAGCCAATTGGTAGAATGTTTTGCGCCTTGAGCCAACGATCGAGTCGATCGATCGCCAGACAACGATATTTAGGCATTTCCGCCACAAATGGTACAATCTGCCGGATTGAAGCGATCGAGTAAGTTGGTACAGATTTTAGGATCGCATCATAGGTTGATGTTTGCCCTTCTCGCTCCAATCGATCCAACCGAGCAGAAAGACGATTTAGCCGCGATCGATCGGCTTGAATTTGCTCCTCTAGTTCTATTTGTTTCGATCGCAGTAAATTCTGCAATTCTACTATCGGCAAATTCTGCTGAAGTAAATCGGTAATTTTTTCTAGCGGGATACCCAAGTCTTTGAGAGCCAAAATCCGATTGAGTCGGGGCAACTGCTCGATCGTATAGTAGCGATAACCTGTAAATCGATCGATATAAGCTGGCTTCAATAAATCCAAATCGTCATAATGACGCAGCATTCGCACCGAAACTTGCCCTAGTCGTGAAAAATCTCCAATCTTGAACATGTAGCAGGGGTCAGGTGTGAGGGGACAGCGAAAAGTGCGGTCTTGGGGTTTCCCCAAGTAGAGCACCTTTTCAAGACAGGGGTCAGTTTGGGAAAGCTGACGCAAAGCATGGTTTGTTGGCGTAGCCTCCGCCAGAGCGGAAGCATCTACATCTGTCCTAACCGCCCTGGCGGTTGCTATAAATCTTTCCTCTGAGCTACTGCGATCGCGGGTTATGGCGAAAGTTTTAAACGATCGCATCATCTGCAACACAAAACAAATTAAGAACACCTACTAAAAACATAATAAAAGCTATTGATAGCTAATCACTTTCGCATCCTCGGTGATTGATGCTTTATTCGTGGTCAGGGACAGCCTGCGCCCGACCCTCACTTTCAATCCGTACCCTATGAACTAGCCACAAGGGT
>JANMEL010000096.1:0-9794 GCA_031376885.1 Chamaesiphon sp. OTE_70b_metabat_96
CCCCCAGTCCCCCAGTCCCCCCGTCTCCCCCCCCTCTCCCACACAAGCTCACCACCATCTGCCTCACCCTCATCTCCGCTGCCATCATTCTCTTTTTCACCAATCGTGGATTGAGATATCTACGCTATTTTCAGCAGGAAGAATATAACAGCACGCGGTTTAAAAATTGGTTGCTCGAAAAACGTGCTTTCGATACCAGGGGAACTCTTATCGCCCTCATCGCTGCTGGATTGAGCAAATTTGCGACTGGGGGAGATATGCTAATTTGCGTGGGCATTTGTATAATTGCCGCCACTGTATTAGTCTTAGTCGGTTTTCAGGAAGAGGATCCGCGTAAAGTGGGGAAAATCAAACTCAAGATGACCGATCGAGCCACAGCGATCTACAATTTAGCTTTGGGTTTATATGCGATCGCTGTAATTGGGTCGATCGGTGGATTATATGCCCTGGGTGCTGGGGATAATATTTCGGCATATTGGCTCCTAGCAGTCGGTTCGATCCAATCCACACCGATCTGGATTTCGATCGCCAACGCTATATTATGGCCCAACGAACTCAAAAAACAACAGGCATTTCTCCAAGAAGCCAAAGATATTCTCGCCGACTATCAGCCTTATACGATCGGCATTACAGGCAGCTATGGTAAAACTAGTACCAAGGCAATCTTAGGCGGTATCTTGGAAGCGATCGAACCCACATTTTGGACACCTGGAAGTATCAACACCGAAATGGGTATCACCCGTCAAATTCGGGAAAACCTCAAAGAGCAACAAGAACTTGCGATCGTCGAAATGGGTGCGTATCAGATTGGCTCGATCGCCAAACTGTGCCGACTTACCCCACCCAACGCCGGATTAGTTACCGCCGTAGGTATCATGCACCTCGAACGTTTTGGCGGTGCGGCAAATATCTACAAAGCAAAATGTGAACTCGCTCAAGCTATTCCCCCTGAAGGATTACTCGTCTGCAACGGCGACAATCCTGGTGCGCGTCAAATGGCTACCGAATACCCCAAAGCCACCACTCTACTTTACGGCTTAGAACCCGAAATCGGTCATCTTGACTGCTGGATGACAGATATCGATGCCAGTATCAAAGGCACCACATTTACCATCCACTGGCAAGGAAAAGCCTATCCTGGCTTCACCAAACTCCTGGGAGTACCCATGCTCTCCAACCTCGTCGGCGCATTTACCATGGCTTGCGCGCTGGGCAAAGATCCCGATTATGTCATCGCCGCCATCTACAACGTCGAACCCGCTAGTTATCGCCTCAATCTCCGCAAAAATGGTGACGGCTTCATCCTTGACGACTCCTACAACTCCAATCCGATCGGATTTGCCTCAGCTCTAGAAGTGCTCGACGTACTAGACGGCGGGCGCAAAATCCTGATGACTCCAGGCATGGTAGAACTAGGCGACGTTCAAGTCGCAGAGAACCGCCAGGTGGCTCTCAAAGCTGCCTCAATCTGCGATTTGGTAATGGTAATCGGCGACACCAATAAGGAAGCCCTCAAAGCCGGATTAGCTGATGGTGGGTTACCCCCAGAGAAGCTGATGGAATTTGCTAATCGCGATGCGGCTCTGGCTTACATCACTAGCGAGGAACATCGTCAAGCCAAGGATCTGATTTTGATTGAAAACGATCTTCCAGATCTCTATGAAGATATTGCTAAATTCTAAAATCTTAGAGGGCATTTGAAAAGTTATTTGAGTGGCTGCGTAGTCTCGTTACCCCACCCCAGCCCTCCCCTTGCCAAGCTACCGTGTACACACAAGTTTTCCTGAGACGGTTTCTGCGATTCTCTCAACAACATCCGCCTCCCACACACCAACAAATCTGCCGTAAACCCACCCCACCGCCTCAAACCAGACCCTTTGAGGGGGGGTTTGGGGGGGGGACACTCCCCCACCCAATGGGGGGTCTGGGGGTCAGAGCGGTGCGCGCTCGTCGGGTTCACCGACGTAAAAAGCGCAACAAGACACCCCCAGACCCTGGTTCTCTTAGCACAAGAAATACCAACGGATCTAAGCAATGAGTGCAAATAATTCTGTACCGATATCTGAGGGCTGACTCCTGACCCCTGCTCGCGATCGGGTACAGAAAACCGTATAGTAGAGTTGAACCGAAGATCGCATAAAATGGGAAGGATAGACCGTCACCCGATCGTACCCTATACTCCGCATCCCAACTTAACATGACATCCGAACTGATTCGTCAACGCTCCGATCTGATCGATACTCAAGTCATCGCCAAAGACACTGGAAAACGCTTGGGCATTGTCAAAGAGATACTCGTGGATATCGACAGTCGAGAAGTAGTTGCGCTGGGTTTGCGTGACGGGATTCTGGCTGCTCCAGGAGGATTGGTAAAGTATATGCTCATCAGCAGCATCGAAAAAATGGGCGATGTAATTCTCGTACCTAGTGATGATGCGATCGAAGATATCGATCCTGATGCATATACTAGTCTGATCAAGTGTGATGTTGTCACAGAAACTGGCGAAATGCTGGGCAAAGTCAGGGGCTTCAAATTCAACTGCGAAGATGGTAAACTAACTTCAATTATCATCGCCGCGATCGGTCTGCCCTTGATTCCCGATCGAGTAATTAGTACATATGAATTTTTAATTGATGAAGTAGTAAGTAGTGGCCCCACCCGCTTGATGGTGTTTGAAGGCTGCGAAGAACGTCTAGAGCAACTCTCTGTCGGCTTCCTCGAACGAATCGGACTCGGCAAAGCCCCTTGGGAAGACGAATACAGCTATCGCCCCCCAGTCATTCGCCCCGAAAATCAATTAGCGGCTGGGATCCCTCTAAATCCACCACCACCAGTAATACGTGCGGCACCACCCGTACCCCAAACAGTCTGGGAAGATGACAACTGGCAAGAAGTTCAAGCAGCTCCACCACCACCTCAGCGACTCCAAGCCGAGGCTCGTTATTACGAAGATGATGAGGAAAATTGGAGTGATACAACCAGAGATAGATCTGCCCCCCCTGAGCCATCTCGCGTTGAAAATCGGGTTTATCAGGATGTTGACTACACGCCGATAGCCCCTCCAGCCAAACCAATCGAGCCAGAAAGTTCTCCCCTCGACGACGATGATATGTGGGGAGAAGATACCCAATCTACCTCATACCAACCCCAAAAACTCAATATCCCCGAACAATTACCCAAAGTCGATTTACCCCAAACTATCAAACAAGTAGAATATCAGCAAGAAGAACAACAATAGGGGAATAGGGAATAGGGAATAGGGAATAGGGAATAGGGAATAGGGAATAGGGAATAGGGAATAGGGAATAGGGGATCTACTTGGGGTTTCCCCAAGTAGATCCCCTATTCAAGAGGGCGAAAAGTGCAATCTTGGGCTATTGCCAATTGCAAAGATAGCCGCCACCAACTGGCGATATGGTTGAAAATGTCGAACAGCTTATCTATCTATAAATAATCTAAATTCTCATGAAAGCCGAAGAAATCCAGCCATTTTTAACGAACCGCTTTGGTGGAGCATTAACAAAAATCAATGAAGATTCCTATCAAGTAGAAACTCCAGAATATCGGCTAATGATTATTTTTTCGGCTCAACAATCTTGGATTAGAACGTTGATGCCGATCGCCCCCGCAGCCGATGCAATAACTTTTGTCGAGCAATTCCTGCACGCGAACTTTGATGCGACGTTAGAAGCCCGTTATGCCTTGTATGAGGACATATTATGGGGAGTCTGGCAGCATAGTATAGCTGGATTAACCGCTGAAGATTTTAGTATGGCGATCGAGCGATTGCTCGAACTCAAACAAGTCGGAATCGATCGAGCCTTCCAAGATTTTGCTACCAAACAAGTCCGCGAAATTGCCCGCATTGCCAAGCAACGGGGCGATACTCTCGAACAAACGATCCAAACTCTCGACAGGTTTTATGCTGAGGGTGTAATGGGAGATTTGGGCGCGACTGAAGATATTCGCAAGGAGATGATGACAGCTTGGCGATATCAACTAGAAAAATTATGGAATGAATAAGTCGATTAATTAATAATTAATAATTAATAATTAATAATTGGGTTTTGAGGTTGCGGGCGTGGGGGATTTGGATTTAATGAATTTCTGGATGAATTTATCGATCGCCTGTTGTTGTGCCGCAGCATCACTACCATATTTGGCCGTGAGATATAGTCCAGGGATGATAAATAAAGCGGACAAAATTGAGATTCCGCTCACCGATTGACTGATAAACTTGAACCAAAAATTATATTCAGACGTAATATTAAAAGTTCGGAGTTGGGGCGTGTATAAAAATCTGTTAGTGCGATCGCGAAAATCTTCCCAGTTATTATTTTTGCCGATACCATAACTAGTAAAGTCAATTCGATCTTTATTGGTGACAATCGCCATTTGCCATTGAATAAAACTAGGAAAATATGGACTATAAATCCCTTGAGTACTCACCTGCTTAATTTCTTCGGCAGGCAAATCGATCGCATACTCATTAAACAGTTTTTTGACACCCAATTTACATTCAGAAAGGCTCTCTTCATTACGCTCACAATTGAGTGAAACTCGATCGCTTACAGCATCAAGAGCCAAACCACTCAATCCAAACCAAGCTCCTGCTACTAATGCGGTGTGAGCAAAAACATTCGCAATATATTTTACTTCACTCCGCGATCGGTTTTTAAATACCATCTGTACTCAACCTCTTACGCTAAAATCCTCTCCCCTCTAGGATTCCCATTAATTCATAGAGGAGTTCTAAGTAGTTTAACGGATTGAGATTGTCTGATTTAGTGAGTGAGATGGCGATCGAACATTATTTTATTACTTTTGCGAGGAAATGATTAGTTGAATTTGTTTGAATGTTGACGCTTGACAAGGCTTTTTAGGACGATCGAGCCAAAGTGAATATATCTAATAGTTGCGATTGACTTCGACTCACTAGATCGGGCACAAGGTGTTCGTGGAATAAAGTTTCGTAAAAAAAGCACGATAATCCCCCAAATTGTTGGGCATAGATCGTGGCGACTTGCTCTTTGATAATTTGGCTAGAAATCGGGCGGGTTTTTAAGCCTGTCAAAATACCGATCGAAGTGGGAATTTTGGCGCGAGCAGCTAGCACTTCTGGCTTATTCAATTCGAGTTCAAAAGCATTTAACCGATCTCGATAAACTTGTAATACTAATTCATCCATCAATCCCAATTCTTGCCACGTTTTCCAGTCGGCTAAGTATCGAGAGCGAGAAAACCCCAGCGGGTTTGGTGAAATTGATATAATACAACCTGGCCGCACCGATTTTACACTACTCACAATCTGTTGTAACAATTCTGTTAGACGCTCTGTGCCCCATTCGATCCAGATTTCACTATCATGTTCGATCGGTGCTATTTCACCAAAATGATGTTGTTGAAACAATAGTTGAGTGAATTTATCATAACCCAGCTCTTGGGGGAAGCAAAAGTGGTCATCTAACTGAATCCCATCGACTGGATATTTTTTGACAACTTCGGTAATTAAATCCACCATAAATTTACGCACGCGGAAATGACAGGGATTCAACCAAACATTCGGATCCAATCTGCCATCAGCTCCCTGAACTCTTTGGGGATTGTCATAGATATCGAGAGTCAATAAATCTCTATTTTGACGCGCGATCGTCGAGCGTGGCGGCACCATCAATCCATATTCAAACCAGGGAATCACTCGCATTTTCAAAGGTCGAGCTAATTCAATAATTTCTGTTAATACATCTCGGCCAACAAATGGACTATTTGGCAATAGAGTATCTCCAGTCCATTGCTTGGCAACTTCACTCGGATGTATAGTATAGCCCCGTTGCCAAACTACAGGATAAATCGTATTAAAGCCTATATCTGCCAGACGCTGCATTCCTTCCGCTAGGTTTTTGCGAGAGTTCATAACTTGACTATCGATGTTAGTCAACCAAACAGCTTTTAACATATCGTTGCTAGTATAGCAGGGGTCAGGGGTGAGGGGATAGCGAAAAGTGCGGTCTTGGGGTCTCCCCTGTCTTGTCGTTTTTTTATTCGGGGGGAACCCCCGAATAAAAACGCCGCAAGTAGAGCACCTTTTCAAGAGAGGGGTCAGGTTGGGAAAGCTGATGCACTGATGGTTTGTTGGCGTAGCCTCCGCCAGAGCGGAAGCATCTACATCTGTCTTAACCGCCCTGGCGGTTGCTAGTAGTAGGCAGCAGATATTAGGATACCATTTATTCTCAAAATAATTTGATTCGATCGAAGCAAAGAAAGTTGGTGTTGAAAGATCTGTGCCACCATTTCAGCACGAGAAGACACCTCAAGCTTCCGAAACATCCGCTTCAGAGCCTGTTTGACAGAATTTTTTCAATTTTTTTGCATAAAACGCCTGAAATCTCGCAATTAATAAATAAGACAACCACTAATCCTAGCTAGTGTCTGTAGTCGATCGATCCTCGCCTTAGCACACCTCTAGCGCGAAATTTGGTTCAACTACATCTAAATTTTTATGTCTCACCCAGAGAATCGATCCCGCGCTGGATCTCGCCACCCTAGTTCAAGTCCTTATTTTATGGATAAATGAGCGAATAGGATATCGAGAGCGATCGATTCACTCACACAAACCTTTCTTTTTGGCGAACATATAGAGGTTATTATGGCTGGAATTGACTTGACTTTTGACGATGATATCTATAGCATCACAACACCTAGTCCAAATGTTTTAACAGGAACAGCGGGGAATGATACCATTGATGGAACAGCAGGGAATGATAATATTTCTGGCTTGGGTGGTGACGATCGGATCGATTCAGGCACTGGCAAAGATACGATCGATGGTGGGGCTGGCAATGACTCACTCTCAATTTACAACTTTTCAGATCCAGCTAATACGACGATCTCTTACACCACAGCTACCAATGGGTTGATTACTGGCGGCTCCAATAACGGCACTACTTTCAAAAATATCGAAGGGCTTGTCATCGGCACTGGCTCTGGTGCTGACAATATAGATATTTCTGCTAGTACTAATACTACTTCGGACTCTTTCTCAGACTATAATTATGTATTTAGTGGAGCAGGAAATGACACTATTAAAGGTGGAGCTGGTGACGATCGGATCGATTCAGGTACTGGCAAAGATTCGATCGATGGTGGCGCAGGAAATGACGCACTCGCAATTTTAAACTTTTCAGATCCAGCCAATACGACGATCTCTTATACCACAGCTAGCAATGGAGTGGTTACTGGCGGCTCTAATAACGGCACTACTTTCAAGAATATCGAGAGCCTTGTCATCGGCACTGGTGATGGTGCTGACAATATCGATATTTCTGCGACAAAGGCTTCTTCCGACTCTTTTGTATCGAGGAATTACGTATATAGTGGAGCAGGAAATGACACGATCGAGGGTGGAGCTGGGGACGATCGAATAGATTCAGGTACTGGCAAAGAGACGATCGATGGTGGTGCTGGTAGTGACTTACTCTTAATTTCCAACGCTTTAGATACAGCTAATACGACGATCTCTTATACCACAGCTACCAATGGAGTGGTTACTGGCGGCTCTAATAATGGCACTACGTTCAAAAATATCGAACGGCTAGACATCAGCACTGGTGATGGTGCTGACAATATCGATCTTTCTGCTACTACTAATACTCCAGATTCTTTTTTCCCCTCCATTGACTTACCTCTTATCCAAGTTGGATCTTCTGTATCTAGTGGAGCAGGAAATGACACTATCAAAGGTGGAGCTGGCAACGATCGACTCAATTCAGGCACTGGCAAAGATTCGATCGATGGTGGTGCTGGCAATGACTCACTCTCAATTTCCAACTTTTCAGATCTAGCTAATACGACGATCTCTTATACCACAGCTACCAATGGGGTGATTACTGGCGGCTCTAACAATGGCACTACGTTCAAAAATATCGAAAGGCTTGACATTAGTACTGGTGCTGGTGCTGACAATATCGATATTTCCGCTAGTACGGCTACTTCAGATGCTATTTCCCCCCCAATGAACATCCCTTTTCAAGTCGGGAATGGCACGATCGACGGTAGATCTTCTGTATTTAGTGGAGCAGGGAATGACATTATCAAGGGTGGAGCTGGTGACGATTCGATCGATGCTGGAGACGGCGATGATACTCTCAAAGGTTCTGCTGGTAACGATCTCTTGAGTGGTGGCGCGGGTAAGGATCTATTTATTTTGGGAGATGCCAACAATAGTTCTTATGGCGGCAGTGGTCAATTTACGAAGATTGTTGATTTTGACGTTACGGGAGATCGGGTTCAGTTACAAGGTTTAGCCAGCAATTATCGTTTAGCAGTTGTAAGTGGTAACACGGATCTCTATCTCGGCACAGCTAATAACAGCACTGACAAAAAGATTGCAACATTCCAAAATGTTACTGGCTTGAATCTCAGTTCTAATCGATTTCAATATGTTGCGGCAATTAATCCTACCGTCACCCTTGCTGTATCTCCTGCGACGGTAAATGAAGATGGTTTAACTAATCTGCTATATACTTTCACTCGTACGGGTGCGACAACTAATGCCTTAACTATTAATTATGGTTTCGGTGGTACTGCGACTTTGGGGACAGATTATACTCAAACTGGAGTCGCTACTTTTACGGGTAACACTGGCACTGTCACTTTTGCGGCTGGTGCTAATATTGCGACTGTCACCATTAATCCAACCTCAGATTCAACCATTGAATTGAATGAAACTGTCGCTCTGACTCTAATAGGTGGTAATGGTTATACAGTCGGTACTACCACAGCGATAACGGGTACGATTATTAATGACGATACTCAATCAGCAATTTCCATCAGCGATACCACTATTGTCGAAGGCATTAATGGGAACCCAAGTCAATCTCTAATTACCGTATCCTTAGATAAAGCCAGTACTCAAGCTGTCAGCGTTAATTATGCGACTGGAAATATTACGGCGATCGCCGGAACCGACTATACAGCTACTACTGGTACACTAACATTTGCTGCTGGTCAAACATCATTGACGATCGCCGTACCAATTGTCAATAACGATCTCAATGAAGCAAATGAAACTTTTCAGGTGACTCTGAGTGCGCCGACTAATGCGACGATCGCCGATAATAAAGCGATCGTCACGATCGCTGATACCTTGAGTACTAATGTCACTAGCACTCTGGCTGCTTTAGTCGAAAACATCACCCTCACAGGTACCAGTGCGGTTAATGGTACGGGTAATGCTGGTAATAACGTTTTAATTGGTAACGCTGCCAATAACACGCTCACAGGCTTAAATGGTAATGATATCTACAGCTATGATGCGGATTTAGTGCAAGGTATCGATACGATCTCCGAAACTAGCACGGGTGGAATTGATACCCTCAATTTCAGTCAAACGGCGGCGGCGGTGAATATCAATCTCGGTTTAACTACGAGTCAAACCGTCAACGGGAATCTGAAGCTAGTCATTCCGGCGGTGGCGATCGAGAATGTAGTTGGTGGTGGCGGCAACGATCGGATTACTGGAAATAGTTTCAATAATACTTTGACTGGTGGGAATGGTGAAGATCTCCTTGTTGGTCGTGGTGGTAATGATGTCATCCTTGGTGGAGCTGGCAATGATATCATCATTGGTGGAGATGGCAATGATGTGTTTGGATACACCTACTAAAAACATAATAAAAGCTATTGATAGCTAATCACTTTCGCATCCTCGGTGATTGATGCTTTATTCGTGGTCAGGGACAGCCTGCGCCCGACCCTCACTTTCAATCCGTACCCTATGAACTAGCCACAAGGGT
>JANMEL010000108.1:0-15980 GCA_031376885.1 Chamaesiphon sp. OTE_70b_metabat_96
GCCTCGCTAGGAGTCAGGGGTCAGGGGTCAGGGGTCAGGGGTCAGTTTGGGAAAGCTGATTGCGGGCAGAAGCTACGCAATGCTTTAGCCCCCTCTCCCCTCTCCCCTCTCCCCTGACACCTGACCCCTGAATCTCGATCGTCGATCGGTGGTGGATTTATGGCAAGATATGAGAGTAGAAGTTTGTTGAACTCGTTTCGTAGTAGAGAATCCGTCAACGCTTTTTGTATACCTATTTTTTAGATCGATCTAATGACTCAATTGTGGTTTCAACCTCTGATTTGGATGGATTTTCGGTTGGCGGTAATTTTCACTGTGCTAGCTCCCCTAATTCTCCTGATCTGGGCATTTTCCCAAAAAGCTGAAACGCTCCAGAATCTCTTGATTATCTACTGGCGTGTGTCTAGTTTACTCGCGATCGCCGTATATTTAGCGATCGGTTCTTCCCCAATGAGTTTCATCGCTGGATTTTTCGCGCAGTTACTAATCCCAATTTCGCTCTGGTTTTGGGCAGATCTCAACGAAGAAATTGCCGATTTACCCTCTAGCTCTCTCAAGCTCGCCTTTAACTCTTGGCGATGGGCAACTACATTTTATTCGACCTTGGGCGCGATCGGCACCATTCCGTTCTTATCTTGTGCCTTCAATGGCGCGAAGTCTGATTACTGTCAAGCTTGGTTTCAACCATCTTGGCTCTACTATCAATTCTTCCATGCCAATTCCAAACCAGAATTTCTTGGCTTTCTCGGCACACTAGGTCTAGTTATCTACAGTCTATATCTAGGTTACTTCCTGATCGTCCGTCTTGCCAAACAAGGTCGATCGGCGATGATTGGGGAATAGGGAATAGGGAATAGGGGATAGGGGATAGGGCAGGAGGATAAAATGCCATAGCAACCGCCAGGGCGGTTAGGACAGATTGTAGATGCTTCCGCAAGGCGGAGGCTACGCCAACAAACCATCAGTGCATCAGCTTTCCCAACTTGACCCCTGTCTTGAAAAGGTGCTCTACTTGGGGAAACCCCAAGACCGCACTTTTCGCTGTCCCCTCACCCCTGACCCCTGCTATATCAAACAAACTTTTCCACCACCCTATTCCCTATTCCCTATTCCCTATTCCCTATTCCCTATTCCCTATTCCCTATTCCCTATTCCCTATCCCCTATCCCCTACCCCCTATCCCCTACCCCCTATCCCCTCAGATAGCGTTGAGTGATAGCCGTCAACCCACATCTAGCAATTGCTAAGTGTGGGTTTTGACGTTTGACATCGCCGAAGATGCGACAGTGGCGGTGAAATTCTAGCCAACCTTGGGCGAGATCGATCGTCAGTCGAAGATAGTCTCGCCGATGACTGCCACAGATGCCGTCTAAAATGTCCATCAAGGCATGAATCAATCGATCTTCAGCCACATATTCAAAACTATCGGTTATCTCTGTTGTAGGTCGATTATTGCCACGATCGGAGCCAAAATCGCACCAGATCGATCGAGGGATTTGCCAACTACCAGATCTATTCTTGCTAATTAATCCTTCCGTGTGGGCTAATTCTAATACCGATCGACATCGAGCGTGTGCGTGGATCGCTATCGACAGATCTACATCAGCGGGATATTCCATCTCGATCGGCTCATCAGCGATCGAAGTGTAAATATAATCTAACCAAGTCGAGATCGATGCTGGGGTGAGTTGGAAACAAAAATATCCCTCATCTGTGTACCAGGATTCGATCTCCATCTGCGGCGAGAGCGGATCGATTCTTGGCGGGAGATACTCCGCCAGACTTTGACAAATAGCTATGGGTGTAAGACTGGATTTTGCAGCTAGTTGATGGGCGATCGGACTAATATACCGATATCTTGAATTTGGGATGCGGCGAATTGCCAAGTTTCTCCCAGGGTAAGTAACAAATCTATCTTCTGGCTGGGTTGAGTCTGGGTAAATTCGCGCAACCCCTAATTCTAGATACTTCGTCAGCATCTGAGCAATCGAGGATCCCAATGGGAGTGGGGTTAATTTGGATCGATCCAACGTCTTCAAGCCTCCAAATTTCCAACAACTTCGCCTCAGACTGACTCTTTTGGAGCGATAGCACAAAATAAAAATGATTGGCTACAGCTAAATACATGTAAAATCATTACAAATCATGAGCAGTTATGCTGATTTGCTATGCATTCCCCATCTACCCCGCCCAAGAATCCCACTAGTTCCTTCTCAACCTGGCATCGACTGCTAGATTGGGCACAAGAACACTATCGCTATCGAACTTTTTCCAAAGATGCTCAAATTCCAACCCGATCGGGATTATTATATCTCGTCCAACGTGGTACGATCCGACTAACAGGGACAGCCGAGGTATCACCAACTTCCTACCCAAATACAAGTAATAGTACGCCGATCGAATTTCAACTGCAAAGTGCTGATGAGACTTTTCTCGGCTTTGTTGGTGCAGGACAACCATTTGAAATTGTCGATCGATCTCCATTTACACTTCATGCTTTTGCACATACAGATAATACCTCAATTTTCTGGATGTATTGGCATGACTTAGAAAATTTCCCTAGTTTTCGTCGTGAAATTTTGGATTCTTTCCGCTATCAACATCAACGCAAGTTGTTGTGGCTAAATACCCTCGGACAACGCCATACGATCGAACGATTGCTCGGTTATCTCACCCTGTTAATTGAGGAATTTGGTGAACCTTGTGATGAAGGTTATTGTTTACCTTTCCCACTAACTCACGCCCAAATTGCTAGTGCGATCGGCACTACTCGCGTTACTGTGACTAGGTTGATGAAGGATTTACGAGAGGATCGCAAAGCAATTTACATCACAGAGGATAACTTTATTTGTTTGATTGCACCCAGTCGAATGGAATAAAAATTATCTTTTCTATGGTTTAGCTGTAGCTGCTCATTTCAATACTTTATAAAGATCGAGATCGAATACATTTGACCTCGATCTTTATCGATCGAGCGTTAGTCCATTGGCATAACCTTCGCTTTGGAGAATCGACTTCTCCGAAATCACAGATTCTACCGAAGTCGGATTTAATAAAAACGCCGCCGAACGTTGCGCCGTCGCTACAGAAACCTGAATCGGGGTAAGTTTTACCAAACCATCGGCAATAAAGAAATCCCGAACCGTGATATTGTCGCCAGTATTAAATAGAGTCTCATAATATACCTCTCGAATTCCTGCGGAAATTACGAGCTTGAGACAGGCGAGACAAGGTTCTAAAGTGACGTATATAGTCGCGCCACTAGTATTAATCCCATGTTTGGCTGCTTGGGCGATCGCATTTGCCTCGGCATGGATCGATCGAGATGGTAAACTCTTACTAGCATTGCAAGCACTCAATCCTGGATAGCATTCTCCCTGCGTCGTACAATGCGCCGAACCCGACGGCGAGCCATTATAACCCGTCGCCAATACCTGACGATCTTTGACAATCACCGCACCGACAGGAAACGCTAAACAGGTAGATCTGGTGGCGGTTAATTTCGCCATCATCATGAAATACTCATCCCAAGTTGGGCGAGAGGATATGTCGTACATGGGGGACTGGGGTACTAGTGCTTATGAGGCTTTTGGACGAGCATACCATACCTTTATACTCTAGTTTTTTTAATTCTTCTATTCCTCCTTTTTTATACTGCTTTATATACTTGACTAGTGTCGCTTTTGAAATCTGGCATAATATCCTTGGTAAAAATCTCCCTAAAATCAGAACAGGGAATAGAATTCATCGTTAAGGCAGTAAGATAAAACATTCTGTGAAGCAACTGTAAGAACCGAACAGAGTAAATCTGTAAAGCGAGGCATCGACTCGGAGGAAACCTCTGAGCTACTTAATGAGTTATGATTAAGTGAACTAATAGTGAGTTACTTATTGAGTCAAATTAATTTGAGATTAAAAAAATGGCATACGATAATTTTACGTTAGAAACAGTTTTAGATAAGTTTGAATTAAGTCTATTAGAAGATCGCTTTTGTCAGTCTTTACTTTCTGTCGAACCACAGCCAGAATTTTTGGTTATCTTTGACTATCTTTTTGAGTTAGGAGAGGCTGCTAAAAGTGAAAAGGCAAAATCAGAGTTGCTAGTTACTCCAGTACTAGCACAAGCGAGAAAGTTAACAGATCGGCAAGTTCAGTTGTTCTCTGGTGAAGAGTTTAATGTAGACCAATCGCGGGGTCTGAATGGATTTTGTGATTTCCTATTTACTAAATCTATCAACAGATTTTCGATTGAAGCTCCGGTATTAATGTTAGTGGAAGCTAAACGTGGGGAAATAGAAAGTGGATGGGGACAATGTGTAGCTGAAATGGTAGCGGCACAACTCTACAATCATAACCATGAAGAAACTATTCCAGTAATTTATGGGTGTGTAACTAGCGGTAGACTATGGCAATTTTTTAAGTTAGAGGGCAATCGAATTACGATCGATCCTACTAATTACTCACTGTTACCAGTACAAAAAATCCTCGGTATTCTCAAGTGGATATTAAGTCAGTGAGTTACTGGTGGTTCATATATGATATACTTAATTAGTTGTTAAGCGATCCAGAGAGCAGCTTAGTAATTTTCAAGTTTTAACTTTAATTCTGACCACTTCTGAATCAATATTTATATTTTCTATTGCATTTTTAATATCTTCCCCTATAAAGTCTATTCTCAGCATTCAACGCAAGCCTAATTCGATTTATACTCCGATCGTATCAGTTATTGGAGCGAAAATAAAGTTCATTTTTTATCCGTGTTTAGTTGTGTAGGTTGGGTTGCAGCCCTCGTAACCATTGGCGTTGGCGAAGCCTACCGTTAGGTAAGAGCCTTTTTGCTAAGGCAAACGCTACGCGAACGCCCCGAAATAACCCAACATTCCTAGAGCGTTGGGTTATCTCCGAAGGGAGACGCTTCGCGAACGCGCTGCTCTCAACCCAACCTACGCCATGCCTTGGGTGATAAATCCTGCCCAGTAAAAGGGGTGTTCAAAAGGTCGATCGCGATCGCAATAATCCTTAGAGTCCCAGTATATATCGTCGAGCTTTTGCACTTGCGATTTGAGCTTTTCAATGTTTGCTTGGAGTTCATCCCATGTCCCTTTTTGGGTATCGAGATCGAGAGTAGATTGTTGTTTGATGAATTGGGCAATGCGATCGGTAAGAGCGGCTTTCGCAGGGAGGCGATGAGAATCAATGATGGGCTGATATTGGGCAAATTGCTCTCCCGTGAGATTTCGGAGTTGTTGCTGGGCGATATGGAGGGAGATGGTGGGATTTTTACCTTGGTGACGTTGTTGGTGATAAAACAAGCTGAAGATGACGGTGATGATATCGTTTACCGCCCAGAGGGTGCTTTGTACGGAGCGTGCGCCGATGCAGAGGAAACCTGTGGTGAGGGTGGCGATGTCGTCGGTGATGGTGGTAGTACCGACATGGGTTTCACAAGCGGAGAGGAATACCTCGTCGAGATCGGGATATCTTGTACCCGTGAGTAAGTCGCTGAGGGTAATCGTTTCTCCTTGGGCGAGGATGAGGGCGGATTCTAGGGGATTGTCGGGGCGGGAGGTGGCGTGATGGCTGGAGTGGAGGCGATTGACTCTGGTGAGGAGATTGCGGTAGTTGGCGGGGGTGGCTTGGGAGCCAATCAGTCGGTTGGTGCGGGGGATATTATAGAGGGCGGCGATTTGCGCGCCTTCGTAGCGTGCGCCTGGGAGGTTATCTTCGGCATCTTCGATGGTACCGACGACGATCTCGGTGGTTTTTACGGGTGGGCGGTTTTTGCAGTATTGGAGGATTTGACAGCTAGGGATGGAGCGGATGAGGAATCTGTCACTGAGGAACCCACCCCCAGCCTCTCCTTGGGGGCTATCCCGATCCAAGTTATTTGAATTGCTGCGGAGGTTGTTTAACCCTCCCCAGCCCACCCCATGTAAAGGGGGGGGAGCAAAGCCCCCCCTTTCCAAGGGGGGGTTGGGGGGGGTAATCGGGAGGGCGGCGAAGGGGATTTGGTGGAGGTTGAGGTGGGGGACGATGATCAGTTCGTTGATGTCGGTGAGGTGTGTGGCGATGAGGGTATTTAGTTCGAGTCGCTGGGAAATCTCTTCGAGTCGGTGAGGTAGATTTTGCTGCCAGTTGGGGAGATCGGTATGGTAGAGGTTTATCCATTCTGTTTGTAACCATCGCTGGAATTCTGCCCAGCCTTGATTTTTGCAGGTATGGATGGTGGGTGCGCCGCTTTGTTTGATGATGAAGATGTGGGTATCGTCATCGGTGGTGTAGCAGGTGAGGATGGCGGTGTGGGGGGTGGTAATTAGGTTTTGGATGCTGGCAAAATCGATCGCCGTTACCTGAATTTCTCCCGCCAAGACAGGATCGAGTTTGCGAAGCTTGTCATAAGTTGCGGCTTTTCGGCGTTCGAGGGTGGTAATTGCTGTGGCTTTGTCACCGAAGGAATCGGGTTGCTGGCGGATAGATTGGATTTGGTGGTTGATATTTTCGTACTCGGTTAGGTATGTGGCAATCTCTGGGGGAAGTTGGGCATCAGCGTGGAGATCTTTGCTTTCCATCAGTTCGACGAGGCTGCGACTGCGGATACGTTCGGTGAATTGGATGGCTTGGGAATAGTTTTGGAGGTTGATGGCACACTGGATCGCATTCTCGTAGATGGAGAGAGCATCTTTGGACAGTTCTTGCCGCGACTCGTCGTTGAGTGCCCAACTGCGGGAGGTTTCGACTGCCTGCATCGCGGTTTCATAGGCACGGATAGCAGGTTGCCAGTTGCCGATTTCGTAATGGAGGTTGCCGAGGTTGCGGGCGGTTTTGAGACAATATTCGGGATAAGCCTCACGGGTAAGTACCTCCAGAGCCAACATATAACACTCGATCGCAAGCTCCAAATTAGCCGCCCGCTCTCCCCGAATCCGATCGCCATAAGCAACAGCCAGACCCATCTGCGTCATTGCCCAATCTTCGGGATAATCTGCACGGGTATATACCTCCAGAGCCAACCGATAACACTCGATCGACAGCTCTAGATTAATCGCCCGCTCTCCCCGAATCCGACTCCAATAAGCACCAGCCAGACCCATCTGCGTCATTGCCCACTGTTCGGGATAAGCCGCACGGGTAGATACCTCCAGAGCCAACCGATAACACTCGATCGACTGCTCCAAATTAGCCGCCCGCTCTCCCCGAATCCGAGTCTGATAAGCACCAGCCAGATTCATTTGCGTCATTGCCCAATCTTCGGGATAAGCGGCGCGGGTATATACCTCCAGAGCCAACCGATAACACTCGATCGACTGCTCCAAATTAGCCGCCCGCTCTCCCCGAATCCGATCGCCATAAGTAATAGCCAGATTCATTTGCGTACCTGCCCACATTTCGGGATAAGCCTCACGCTTAAATACCTCCAGAGCCAACCGATAACACTCGATCGATTCCTCCAAATTAGCCGCCCGCTCTCCCCGAATCCGATGGCCGTAAGCATTAGCCAGATTCATTTGCGTCCCTGCCCAACCTTTGGGATAAGCCGCGCGGGTTCTTACCTCCAAACCCAACCGATAACACTCGATCGATTTCTCCAAATTAGCCGCCCGCTCTCCCCGAATCCGACTACTATAAGCATTAGCCAGATTCATTTGCGTTCTTGCCCAATCTTCGGGATAAGCCGCGCGGGTATATACCTCCAAAGCCAACTCATAACACTCGATCGCCAGTTCTAGATTAATCGATCGATTTCCTCTAGAAAATTGATAGAGAGATCCAGATAAACTATTCAGTTTTGAAGCAACGAAAGATTTCCATCCTGACTCATCTTTTCTAGCTGATGATTTTTGAAACTGTTGCGGCAAAATAGATAATAATTTAATAAAAAAATTCCGATCTGATTCATTTCTTCGAGTTAATAATGTATGAACCTGTTGTGGTAAAATAGCTAATAATTTTTCGTCTAGATAGCCTAGATGTTCGTCAAAAAATTCATGTACGATCTGTCCATTGCCCTTGCTATCGACAACAGTTTGGAATAGATCGAGAAAAAATCCCGCATATTCTGGATTGGGAGTAGAATTTCGAGTGTCGATCGCAAAGATGTCTGGATGATGACGATCGCGTTGGATGAGAGTATCCCGAAGCTCGATGGTGGCTTCTAGACTTGCTTGGATTCTGCCTGATTCAATTGGATATTTCCTGGGTGTACGGACTTCTAGTGCAGATTGATAAGCCTGAATTGCTAGCTCCAAATTTGCTGTGCGATCTCCTTCAATCCGATCTCTGTAAGTATTTGCCAGGTTGTTTTGCATCATCGCCCACTCTTCGGGAAAATCGCTCTGAGTATAGACTGACAATGCGCGATCGTAACAGATGATGGCGAGTTCTAGATTGATCGATCGATTTCCGCTGGTAAATTGACCCAAATCTACAGCTAAATTATGTATGTCTGAGGCGATGAATAATTTCCATTCCGGCTCTGGTTTGAGTGCGAATAATCCATCTATCTGTTGTGGAAAAATAGCTAATAAATGTTCGTTGAGATAGGTGAGATGCTCTGACAAAAAGGCGTACACTGTTGCCTCTTCCCCATCGCTATCGTTAACTGTTTGCAGTAAATCCAACACAAATTTTGCATAATCTTCGTCATCTTCGGCTGGACTCTCACCCATATCCATGCCCAATTTTTGGGCGAGTTGTTGGGCAAAATTTACCAACCATTCGATCGTCGATACTGCTTGTGGATCGTTTTGCTGCATCATGCTCTGAGCGACGGCTAATAGGGTCATGACTAGCCCCATATCCACGAATTCAGAGTTCAATTCCAGAAGTTGTTGTTCTAGATGAGAGGGGCATTCTAGGAGGGCTTGGACTAGTTGAAGATAGGCGTTTTGACGAGCTTCGTTGGGGTTCATGGGGATATGGGTGAGGATGGATTAAAGGTGGATTGATGGGTGTACGGGTAGCATTCGCGAACTAGATTTCACTAAGAATCAAGACGGGCAATCCCGCGATATTGCGGAAACCTTTATCGTTAGTGATAAATCGATTACAACCCAGCGATAGTGACGTTGCTGCGTGAATTGCGTCTGGGGTTTTGATGCGATACTTAGCGCGAAGATTGGTAGCCGCGAGTAGAATATTTCGATTACCTACGGTACGCTACGCGAACGATCTGGATTAAGTTAATACCAGCATGGAAAATTAGCTGCTCGTAATTAGAGATCGATCTGACATCCCCACTACGTAAAGGTGATACTAATGCCTCGGTAATGATTAGTTCGCTAGTAAAAATCGAAATCTCACTATTTCCAAACTTTGCCCACAGTGGTTTTAGTAATGGATAAAAATCGGGATGATTTTCGAGGGTATAAATCAAAATCGGCGTGTCGATATAGACGCTACTCCCAATGGGTAAATTTAGTTCTCCCATCCGTCGCGAGCCTCTTCAATCTGTTGTTCGATTTCTGCCGCCGTGCGGCTGGGCTGCTGGCTGTGAATGGTATCGATCGTGGCGAGAATTGACTGTCGATCCATTGCCGAAGGCAGACCAAGGGTCAACGGTGGTGGTGCGGTGGCTTTATCGGCTAAAATCACGAAGACTTCTACGGTGTCACCGATAAAGCCATCGGGAATTTGAAGTTCGATTTTGTTACCAGGTTGGATGGTGGTAGTGATATGTAAAGCTGACTGCATCTGATTTTCCTCGAATCTACTTCAATTTTAGTTAAGATCGCTCTCTATCGACGCGCTAGTGTTGGCTAAGTAGTGGACTTTTCAGATCGAGAAGTTAGAGGGCAGATCCCCGACTTCTCGAAGAAGTCGGGGATCTTGCGAAGTCCAGTTTTTAAGTGTTCTTAGGTATATCTCTCTACAACTTTGCCGACTGCTTAATCGTCCAATATTTTTTATTGTCATATACTCCCGATCCCAAACCCCGACTTTCTGGCGGTTTATTTTCGTTGAGTAAAGAGTGCATATCACGCAATACATCCCAATCTGCCATACAGTACCCGTGACCTAATAAATTTAGATCTGTATTAGAAACATCGATGGTATCGATTGTGGGGACGATCGTTATTGGTGGCGAAAATCCCGTGCGAGAATTTCCGTGAAGCCAACTAGATAAAGATAGAGCTTTATCCTTGCGTGAAACATATAAAGTTGTGCGATCGGCAATGCTTGGATAATCTGTAGCTTTGTCTTTAAATAAGTTCGGGCTGACATCTGGCGCGGCGAGAATAATCTGCTCAAATGGTTTGGGTTGCCCTGCGAATTGTTTGGCAATTCTGTCGATCGATCGCAATAAGCCCCGATTTCCCATACTATGGGCGATAATATGGACTCGATCGGCTTGCGCTACTTTGACAAACTCAGTCAAGAAATTAGCGATATGCTTTTCGCTATCTTCGATGCTACTTTCATCAGCCCCATACCCTAGTAGACTAGCTTTCGATGGCCAACTATAAAAAGCCGTCATGGGAATCTCTAGTTCGCATCCCAGTTGAGCCGCAGTTTTCGCCGCTCCCGCAAAGGAGACATTGTAGCCATGAATAAATACTAATGCGTTCCGCTTGCCTCGATCTATTTCCGCTAAGTTCGACTGAATACTCGCCCAAAAATCCAACTCTACCATCTCCTGAAGGCTAGCGCGATCGAGTCGAGTACTACGTGTGAATAAATTTTGGAACCATTCAGCCGAGCCGAATTTGTGTGTCTTTTTCACCACAACTTCACAGGTACCATAGTGGATGCGATCGTCTTCGTCTCTCTCTCCCGAAAATTCTTTAAATACACCATTTGCATACTTTGGTTTGCGGTTGGTACCATACCACAGGGGATAAACTATTGGTGCGTCTGTCTGACTCGATTGTGAACTCTTCCTGTCACCTCGAACTGTTGAGGGTCGATCGTATTCGGGTGGTATGCCTAATAATGTCCGATCGATCGTCATCAAGCAGGGTAGCTCCGTGGCTTCTCGCTCCGCTGCTGAAATCTGCTTCCGCCCTAGCTCGTAAGCTCCATAGTAACCTTCCCCTTTAAATATGCCCCGATAAAATTCACTGATAAATGTGACTGGGGGACGATTGTAGTTATCTTCATCGACACCGATCGTACAAGGGATAAATTCCATCAGTGCATCCGCCATTTCCAGCGAAAAACAACTATTGAGGATGACACACTCGATCTGCTGTTGTTCGGTAGCAAATAAGTCGGCGATTTCGTCTGGTGTTACTGCTGCAACTCGATCCGATCCGTCCGCCAGTTGGATTTCACCTGTAGCACTTCCCTGTCCGACAACATGCACGATCGTTGGTTGATGTTTTGATAGATACCCCCGCAAATCTTCGATCCGCACGCCGATTTCGGTTCGTACCTCAAAATCTTTGCCGTATTGACCTTTCGGCAACTGTGCGCGAATTAGATCCGCTTCTCGTTCCAATTCTAGGCGATCGGTAGACTGTGGATTCGCCGCTAGCACCAAAATACATTTCATCGTTTCGTTCCCCTGATTTTACCCGATGTTTAAGTCGATCGATCGAGCTATAGTGCGACATCTGCTGGTATTGTTCGATCGGCAACAACAAGCTTCGATACTATCAGGTGTAGGGGAAAATTTCAGTGGTGTTTTATACGTTAGAACGAATAACATCGCCCCAATACGGTTCTTGTTAGCCAGCGACTAAAGTCGCGGCTAGTGATGCAAAGTCCGCCTTCGCGGACTGGGATTTCCAACCCGCGTAAGGCTTTGTTTTGCAACATAAGCAGCGGTTAAAACCGCTGAATCATGGGAAGTGCGGAATCAGAATTTTTACCTATTCCCTATCCCCTATCCCCTAATATATGTTTCTAGGGTGAATGGTTTCGCTCCCGATATTTTCTCGGTTGAGCTGAGAGTTAAATATGGCGGAATATGCGGGGTAAATTTTGCGTCGCTTGATGATGGGGATTTGGGAAAGAAGGTGTCACAGTCGTAACTCTCGGCAAAGCGTGATAAATAAATAGTATCGATCGATATAGATTCAATTGCTTGACGATAAATATCAGCTCCACCACAGTAAAAGACTTTACCATCTAGGTTTAGATCCCCACAGTCGATATCTGTGGTAAAGTCCAATATATCCGTGCCGTACTGCTCTGCAAAATGCGATCGATAAGTTTGGGCACTTCGAGTCACAATAATATTTTTCCGCCCCTTGAGCGGCGATTTACCTCGATCGTTCATTCCCGCAAAAGTTTTCCGCCCCATGACGATCGTATGCCCCATTGTCAGCCGCATAAATGATTTGAGATCTTCTGGATAATACCAGGGCATATAATCATCTTTACCGATACCGCCATCTAAATCGATCGCCGCAATTAAAATCTTTTCAATCATCACTATATACTAGACAGCCACTGGTAATTTGACGAAGGCACCATGTTGATAATCGATTAATTGAATTCGATCGATATCATCATAAGTTAGCTCGAACATAGATCGATCGCCAAGTTGACTCAAATCTAACTGAGGTAATGGATAAGTTCCTCTATCTACCGTGCGATAAGGTTCGATATGATCTACATAAATATGTGCATCGGTAATCGAGTGATAAAAGTCACCTGGCTCTAAATTGACTTCTCGACAAATTAGGAGCAATAATAGAGAGTAGCAAGTAAGATTGAATGGATTTCCCACGCAATGGTCTGACGATCGCTGTTGGAGATGTAGATTTAATTTACCGCTCTGATAATTGAGTGTGAAACTATGATGGCAAGGTGGTAGTCTGCTCGTGGTAGCATTAGGTGGATACCATGCGGTAACGTGGAGTCTGCGCGATCGAGGATTGCGCTTCAATTCATCGATTACCCACCGCAATTGATCGAAGCAAGGGATAGTAGTAGAATTTGCCTCACGGTTGGTGAGCGGAGTCGAACCATCGCCAGAGTCAATCTTTAATAGGTGTTTGTACTTGCTAGAATCTAGATCGATCGATGATTCGCCATTCACCAGATAATTAGTACCATCGACACGTAAATTTTGACCATAGTTGGGAACTGGATAATATCGCCAAAACCTGCCATAAGCTGTCTCTAGATTACCTCGATCGTCGCTCCAAGAGTCCCAAATTTTGGTATACTTTTGGAGGTTGCGAATATGGGGTTCGCCAGATAGATACCAAATCATTTCGACTACTAGACTCCGCCATTGAATCTTTTTGTGAGTCAAAATTGGGAAGGCTTGGGTGCTGACTGGAAGCCGATAACTAACGCCGAATAGGGAAACTGTGTCGGTGCCTGTGCGGTTGGTTTCTCTGCTTCCTTCCGCGAGAATTCGATCGAGAAGATCTAAGTATGTTCGATCGACTATATTCATAGATGCTAGTTTTGTTGTCTCCAACGTCCTAAAATCCCCGCTTAGATTAAGGGGGATTCGCGTTACGAGGATTGGATTCAACATTTATGAGCGATCGCCTGTGACTAAATTTGATATATTATATTTGCCAGAGTAGTGAGTCACCCACACTCAGGCGTTAGATGTTGGTTAAATTACAGCAGATAATGATTGACACTCCCTCAGTCTTGCGATCGCGGGATTCTTGGTTCAACGAGTCCACTTACCACCAATTAGTTGCCCAATCGATGTCAGAGATGGTACTCTCCCCAAGCTTTTTACTTTTTACAAAGCCTGTTTTGGCGTGCCCCGCCATACAGATGAAACCCATAAAAAATTTGGTTCTCTGGTGTGCTAATCTCTCAGTGACTTTTACGGTCCAGAGATAGCTTGCTTGTTGCTTAAAGTTTTTACCTATAGAAGCTTTCCGCTATAGAACTGCTCAACTTTAGTTTTCAAGGTGCGTTAGTCTTTAGGACTACTAGGTGTTTAGACAGGTTGAATACCTTTACCTGTTATATTTTACGATAACTGAAAAGTAGCAATTCTGTCAAGAACCGCTCGATCGACGCTGTTCGATCGATTAGCTATCGATTTCGATCGACACTTGTTCGCCATCTTCTTTGACAATATAGGCTTTAAGCCCTTCTGGAGGCTTGCCAAGACTCAATGCACCATGAGACCATTCAGGCAAAGGAACGCCGACAAAGGAATCCACCCATTTGACATTTTTGCCAGTAGTCAGATCGAACGTCGCACCATGCCAACGACAGGTTACTGCGCCATCACAGACTTTGCTCTTGGCTAGAGGCATACCCAAATGAGGGCATTTGTTGGCTACAGCATAGATTTTACCAGCAACTCTGGTCAACATCACTTTTTGATTTTCGACAACAACGGGGAGTAATTCGCCCTCTTTGACTTGACTGGTGGTAGCAACGGGGATAGTTTTCACGAGTTTGTAATATATGTTTGATGATTAAACTGATATATGATTAGCCTACCAGGATTTCAACCTCTCCCGATGAAAAGTGGCAGCTCTAAACTAAAGTTAATAGACAGGTCGTCGGTTATTCGACTTACCATCCTCTTGACGACGATCGCATCCTTGCTAATATTTGGATGGTCGTTGATGATTTGGATGCCAGGAGTTAGTTACCAAGGTAAATTACCACCCCTCACCGTCACCGAAACCGCACTTCAAACTAGTCTCAAACGGGATATCGATATCCTCAGTAGCCAAATCGGGCGCAGAAACAGCGGTAACTATGAAAATCTCGTCAAAGCTAAAGTATTTCTCGCTCAATCATTGGAGCAAGCAGGATATACAGTCAAACAGCAAAATTATCAAATCGATAACAAGACATATACTAACCTAGCTGTAGAAATTCCTGGTAGCAGTCGATCGAATGAGATATTAGTAATTGGGGCACATTATGACAGTGCTTTTACTAGCCCTGGAGCTGATGATAATGCTACGGGTGCCGTTGCAGTTCTCGCCCTAGCTAGAGAATTTGCGGGAACTAAACCATTACGCACCCTAAGATTTGTCGAATTTACGAATGAAGAACCGCCCCTATTTTGGACAGACAATATGGGTAGTCTCGTCTATGCCAAAGAGACAAAATTTCACCCAGAACAGAAAATAGTCGGAATGTTTAGTCTAGAGACACTCGGCTACTATTCTACCCAACCCAATACCCAAAAATATCCTCCCCCACTAAATCTACTTTACCCATCTACAGGTAATTTCCTCGGCTTTGTCAGTAATATCGACTCGCGAGAATTGCTCCGAAATACCATTCGATCGTTTCGCGCTCAAACTCAATTTCCATCTGAAGGTGCAGCCTTACCCAGTGCCCTACCTGGAGTTGGTTGGTCTGACCAATGGTCATTTTGGCAACAAGGGTATCAAGCTCTAATGGTGACAGATACTGCCACATTCCGCTACCCCCATTATCATACCCTCGACGATACACCAGACAAAATCGACTTTGAACGGCTGTCTAGAGTGACGAGCGGACTCAGTAAGGTAATTCGCGATTTCGTCGGTTTGGAGCAGAATATGGGCGAGAAGGCAGCGAGTTAAGAGGGCGTTTGAAACGTTATTTGAGTTGCTGTGTAGATTTACCCACACTTCTGCGTTGGCGTTAGCCTACCGGAGGTAAAGGCAGACGCTACGCCAACGGCTACGCAATGCCAAAGGCAAGGTGTGAGCGTCAACAGTGCAACGCCCCGCCCTACGGGCACCCCTCTGAGGAGGCGATTCCCACCCCAGCCCTCCCCTTGGCAAGGGGAGGGCGCGAGAGCTACCCCTTTCCAAGCTACCGCGTACACACAAGTTTTCCTGAGACGGTTCTCCGATTCGCTCAACAACATCCGCATCCCACACACCAACAAATCTGCCGTAAGACCACCCCACCGTCTCAAACCAAACCCTTTGAGGGGGGGTTCGGGGGGGGGACACTCCAGGTTGATGGTGCTGTGGCGCGGCATGTCAGGCCTGGGCTGCGCCCGCGCGCGGTGCGACCAACGCTGAGCGCACACGCTCAAGCCGCTGACGCACTTCCTGCGCGACGCTTGCAACCTCTGCGTTGCGGGTCATCTGCAT
>JANMEL010000170.1:0-5984 GCA_031376885.1 Chamaesiphon sp. OTE_70b_metabat_96
CTAAGTTTTGCCCTGTCCGCCCATAGCCACAAATCACAATCGGCGGCTCCAGCGGCACATGCTCCGATACTTCTAGGGGTGGCTCTCCAGGCTTGAACCAGCGATCGAGTGACGGTACACTCTCAATCCAATTAAACAAACTCGGAATCAATCTCAAGATAAATGGCGTAACTACCAGCGTCACCGCAGTTGTGCCCAACAGCAGCAAATATACCCGCCGCGACACCAAACCCAGACTGCGCCCCTCACTGGCAAGTACAAAGGAAAATTCCCCAATTTGCGCCAATCCCAATCCGGCAATCAGCGCCGTCTGAAGCGGATAACCAAATAACTTCACCAGCGGCGTAATAATCAAAAACTTACCGACAAAAACGATCGACACCAGCCCCAAAATCAGATCCAAATTATTCCACAAAAATAACGGATCGATTAGCATCCCGATCGCTGCAAAGAATAGCGCCGCAAACACATCCCTAATCGGCTCTACATAGGCTAAAGTCTGATCGGCATACTCTACCTCAGAAATCATTAAACCAGCGACGAATGCCCCCATTTCGATGGACAAGCCCAACTTCTCCGTCAACACTGCAATCCCCAAACAGAGCGTAACCACCCCCAACAAAAATAATTCCCGACTCTCAATACTCGCCAACAACCGTAATAACCGAGGAATCACCCAAATTCCGGCAATACTTGCACCCGCAGCAAATAAGCCGATCTTAATTATCGCCTGAATCAGTGCCGTACCGATCGCCGCTGCTGGTTGGTCGAGGGCGGGTAATACAGCCAACATCAAACCCAAAGCCAAATCCTGTACTACCAAGATTCCCAACATCACCTGTCCATGAGCCGTCGCAGTCTCATTCGCCTCAGTCAAAGATTTGAGCACCACCGCAGTGGAAGACAGAGACAAAATCGATCCCAAAAACACCCCTTGTACTGGTGTCGTCACCCAACCAACTCCGACTGAAATTACCGTCGTGACAAGAATAGTCAGCACAATCTGCAAACCACCCCCACCTAGACTAATATTCTGCACCTTCCTCAGCTCGGCAAAAGAAAACTCTACCCCCAAGGCAAATAGCAAAAAAGCCGCCCCAAACTGTGCCAGGGTTTCAACTTGCACCAATTCCTTAATCAATCCTAGTCCAGTTGGCCCCACGATGGTACCACCGACGATATAACCTAGTAAGGCTGGCTGTCTCGCCAATCCAGCAATAATACCACCCACAGCGGCAGCAGCCAGGATCGACACCAAATCTACGATCAGACGAAAATCTTCTAGCACTAAATTTCGATAATTATGAGAGGATGTTAAACTAACTTAACCTTCATGATACCGAGTTTATCGCGATCGAGCCTAGTGTGGTGAACTAATACTCACATCTTTGCGGAATTACGAGCATGGTGTTAAATTAACTTAATACAAGTCATAAACCCAGCGCGGGCAATGTTCCCACGCCCCTGCCCTCACTACCAATCTCAGCTTTTGCTACTGGTGCAAGATCTAAACTTCTCGAAGATACTGAGTTTTTGGAGATCGGGGGATGAAAAATTGGGAACAATAGGTATGGGTGGACATACTTAGGTAAGATATTAATTTTTACCCTTATTCTCTTATTTACTTTAATTAAATGGTTAATCGGATTACATTTTTATTGCGGAATTGGCGGTATGGTATCTTTGGGTCGATCGCGTTGACGATGGTCTTATGGTCTTCAACGAATGTGCCTGGATTAGCCCTTAGTACTCAATTTGCACCAGTCAAACCGCTTTTGGGCGAGACTGTTGTGGTAGATATCGCCTCAACATCTGGCACGCCTAAAGCACCGACGATTCGAGTCGGTGGCAAGTCATATCCAGCCTTTGCGATCGATGGCGGTCGTTTTCGAGCGATGATTCCCACTACACCGCTAGAACAACCAGGCGATCGACAGGTCTCGATCGTCGATAATCAAGGTACCACTACTCTCAGCGTTGCTGTCGGAAATCGCAAATTTCCATTCCAACGGATCAATTTACCCCCTGGCAAATCTGGGGTAGATGCGACGGAAATGGAGCTACAAAAAGTAGCCGCATTCAAAGCCACTGTTAGTGCCGATAAATTGTGGGATGGAAAATTCATCGCCCCAAATCAAGGTAGGACTAGTTCTCCGTTTGGCGTTCGTCGCTATTATAATGGTAAACTGGCGGCCGACTATTATCATCGCGGTTTGGACTATGCTGGTGGTGAGGGTTCGGCTGTGGTAGCTCCCGCAGGTGGTGAAGTCATCTTAGTTGGGTATGAAAAAAATGGTTTCCGCGTCCATGGTAATGTGGTTGGACTCGATCACGGACAGGGTGTAGTTAGTATTTTTATGCACCTGAGCAAGATTGATGTCGAAGCAGGGCAAATGCTCGCACCTGGAGACAAACTCGGCGCGATCGGTAATACAGGATCCTCTACTGGCCCTCACCTACATTGGGGTCTATATGTCAATGGTACATCAGTAGATCCCGTTCAATGGCGATCGACCTCGATCGAGTAATGAAGACCCCAAGTTCGTTTTTGAGCCAGGGATTCAAACCCCCTCTCAAAAACTATTCCACTTAAATATCCTCAATCTAAATAAAACGCCGATGCGGTCTAAGATTTATTCGCTCTTAGTATTACTGACAATCTCATTGACTAGTACCAAAGCTATTGGTGATACTTTACCACTATCGACTGGACTAATTCCCCTCACTTCGATTCAAGGGGAAAATTTGTTGTTAGAAAGTCAAACTAGATCGGATTATTTTTTATTGAGCAATCAATTTGTGACCCAAATCAATCAAGCTTATTGTGGGGTAGCTAGTAGCGTGATGGTATTAAATGCTCTAGGCTTACCTGCACCGGAGTCATCGCAGTACAAACCTTTTAAAGTATTTACTCAGGAAAACTTTTTCGATGGAGCTGAAACTAAGCAAGTAGTTGCTCCCGAAATAGTCTCCAAGCAAGGTATGACTCTCGCCCAATTGGGTCAAGTATTAAGTAGTCATGGAGCCAAAGTAAAAGTCTACTATGGTTCTGATGTCGAGTTAGCTCGATTTCGCGATCTACTAATCGAAAATTTATCAGCGCGAGATAACTTTACGATCGTCAATTATTTACGCAAAACGATCGGACAAGAACGCGGCGGTCATATTTCACCAGTCGCCGCCTACAATCGCTCTACCGATCGCTTTTTAATCCTAGATGTTTCTCGGTACAAATATCCACCAGTCTGGGTAAAAGCTGTAGACTTATGGCAGGCAATTAGAACGATGGATGCTAACAAAACGCGAGGTTTTGTCTTGGTGGAAAAACCGTAAGTCGATAGAAAAGTTGTCTTTTAAGGTTGAGATTTTTGGACTCGATCGAGGAATTACTAGCTGAAAAATCAGTTTAGATTTCCTCGGTCTTTTTGTTGTGAATTAAATATAAAACCCACATTTCGCACTTCAAAATAGTCGGTCGCTGATTTAGTATAGGGTTCCCCCTGAATAAAAAAACGACAAGACAGGGGAAACCCCAAGTAGAGCACTTTTCGCTCACCCCTCACCCCTCATCCCTCATCCCTCATCCCTAAAAACTAGAATTTTCAGGTGAATTCTGTGAAGTGCGGAATGTGGGATTACTTTTGATTCCGAACAATTACCTCATTTGGGAGATTCACTTGTCGATCGAACCGAATATTCTGATGGTATGAAAGCTAAAGAATCTTATTGGTGATTCAGTTCTCGTCGATGGAATCGCAATTAACAAAAAAAGGAGAACACGATGAATATTATCGCTTGGACAATACTTGGCTTATTATCTGGCGCGATCGCCAAAGCTATCTACCCTGGTGCTCAAGGTGGCGGTATATTATCCACAATTATCTTGGGAGTTATCGGCGCATTTGTCGGCGGTAGTTTATACAGTTTGATCTCGACAGGGAGTATCCAGCTAGCAGCCACCAGTCTGAGTATTCCTGGATTGGCAATCTCTGTATTAGGTTCAATATTAGCGATCTATCTTTGGGGCTTGATGGCACGAAATGCTTAAACCTAGATGTTGGATATCTGAGCATACCGAATATTTTAGCGAAAGATAATCCTCCTTTTGGCTGACCTTGCGTATCTCTAAATGTAGACGATTTAAGCTGACATTTTAAATACGCTAGGGATGCAGCGAAAACATCAAGAGTCTGATGAGTAGGTTGATGTTGCTAGTGCCTATTTCCGATCGAATTATCTCATTCTTACGTAAAGACCTCATATACAAGTCATGAACCAAAAAATCAGACAGATTGGCATTCAAACCACTTATCTATTTATTGCCCTTGTGAGTGCAACTGTTCTGATGGGAACTAGGGCATTTGCTTTACCTACACCCATGCTCAAAGCAGATCCAGCGATCGTCAAGAGCACTCAAACTCAAATTGTCCAAGCTAATCCTAGTGATTATATTGGTAATTGGGCAGAACCTTTTATTAAGGTGCTAATCGATAAAAATATTATTGTCGGTTATCCAGATGGTACTTTCAAACCCGATCGACCAGTTACCAGAGCTGAATTTGCAGCTCTGCTGAACAAAGCATTTACGCTGGAACCAATCCGTGAATCCCGCGCATTTAGAGATGTACCTACAAATTATTGGGCAGCCGCAGTAATTGACAAAGCCTATCGATCGGGATTTTTGGCTGGATATCCCGATCGAACCTTTGCCCCCAACCAAAATATCATTCGGATCGAATCCCTGGTATCTTTAACTAATGGTGCTAAACTACAGCCGGATGGTTCGCCCGATCGAGTCAACGAACTATTCGCCGATGCTGCTCAAGTACCCAATTATGGTCGAAATGCACTCCTAGCAGCTACTCAAAAATGCGTATCAGTGAGCGTATCCTACCCCGTCAATAAAAATTACGACCCCAACCGAATCGCCACACGTGCAGACGTTGCCGCTTCCATCCATCAAATTTTGGTCGCGACGGGTGCATTACCTGCTTTAGCTAGCGACAATTCCGCTCAAAAATATGTTGTCAACTGCGCGAGTGCACCTGTTGCCAACAACATCACCGAGCAAGACTTGTTGAATCGGATGAGTATTGGTACCTTACCAGAAATTACCGCAACAACGGTTCGGAAACGGGTCAATGCTCCAGCTACCGGAATCACTACGCCTAGTGCGTTTGGCGCAAATGGGGGAGACTTCTTCGTAGGGGTTGGCTACCAGAATAATTTACCTGTGGCGATCGCCCCTCCAGGTGGCGGAGAAAGCACGGTTTATGGTGCTGGTCTTGGTTTAGGCGATGCGCGGAATTTCATCGCTCTGGAAGGCTCCTATACGGCTGCTGGGAGAACTTTTGCCGATCGAGGTGGCGTGAACTTTAAGCTTCATAAACTCTTTGGTGACAATCTGGCGGTTGCCGCTGGTTGGGAAAATGCGATTCGGAATGGCTATACCACTGCCAACGATCCCAAGGATACCTACTATGGCGTGATTACGGGGATCTTACCACTGGGCGAGACGAGTAATTTTACGGCATCTGTTGGGGCTGGTAACGGCAGGTTCCGTACTTTCAACGATCTGGCAGCAGATAACAACACGACGAATATCTTTGGTGGTTTGGGTTTGCGCCTGTCTGAAAACATTGCTGTTGCTGCTGATTATAATGGTCGCAACTTTAGTGTCAGTTTGCCGCTGACAGTCAAACTCGGTGACACGATCGGTTTACAGGTAACTCCCGCCTTGCTCGACGTTGCAGGCGACCAAAATACGGGGCCAAAAAGCCGCTTTGCGATCGGCGGTGGTATCGGCATTCACTTCTAAATTTGTCAAATCGCCACTCAACTTACTGCTATTTGTATAAATGGGAAATACTTGTGGGTTGCGATTGTTTCTAGTGGAGACAGAACCCGGATCTGGGGGTTCTGACCCCCAGACCCCCCATTGGGTGGGGGAGTGTCCCCCCCCCAAACCCCCCCTCAAAGGGTTT
>JANMEL010000227.1:0-8991 GCA_031376885.1 Chamaesiphon sp. OTE_70b_metabat_96
TTCTAAAGATCCAGAGCCTTGCTTTGCTTCTAAGAAGGCTCAACTAGATTTCTACGATTCAATCTGGTTCGAGCGAATCGTTACTATCACTTGTAAAATCTGACTCTTGCCCCTCAATTGAAGATGTGTCAGGCAGTCAGCCATCCCAATTCAAAATATCAATATAAATAGCAGTAGTAAGCTTTTAAACATTTAAAATGCACTTTTTGACCTCTACAACCCTTACAGCAAGGGATTCGGCTAAAAAAATTAGATGTATGACAGCTTAGGAGATAACAAAAGAGTTAAACCGTCAAGTCGCCGCAAAAAGTAAATATTACTTAAACTAAAAACATCGCCTCAACTATTACCAATGACTAATACTATCAAGAAAAGTATCCAAGTAACAAAACCCATCAAAGGTTATTATGATAAGTTTCTCGCCTATCGGGAAGCATGGACACGTATCAAAGAATCTCAAGAACAAGGCTTTTATCTTGAAGCTATTACGATCGAGGAAAGTATCATATCCGATCGATTGAGTAGCTATTTTAGAAATGTCCTCAAAACGGAAAAGCAACCCAACTCACTCAAAGGAATGCAGGATTTATGGAAAAAATATCATCCAGAAGCAATTACTTCTGGTGGCTATAATGATTTAATCTTTGAGCTGGATGAATGGCGAAAAGAACGTAATCAAGCTATTCACGCGATCGTTCAAAGTCATACACATCCTGAAAGATCGATCGAATCTTTCTTATTACATTCAAAGAATGTAGCTGAAAGAGGTGAGAAATTGACATCAGCGATCTCTCAATGGTGTGATAAAAAGATTAGAGCAGCTAAATAAGACTAAGCTTACCTAATTTATCCAACATTTGCCATGAGTCTTACTGTTGGTCTATCTGCACTCGAAGGTATGCGGAAACAACTCATAGGTAAAGTTACGATCGCAACGGTATTTCCCAACATGTCAAAGAACTCGACACTATAGCCAGTCTCTAATCCAGCAACATCATGTCGATCGACCACAGTGCCAATGTCACCATTGTAGACACCTTCATCAGGAAGATCTCGTAATAAAACTACATCTGAGTGAAGAGGAAAACTCATACTTTTCTCCGAATATAGTTAGTCAAGAACTAAAATTATTAAGCGAGAAAAATCTGTATTTATATGCTGATTTAGCCTAACTTACGGATACGAATTGATGTTGGTGACACAACTACAAACGCAGAAAATAATTCAGACTCATGCTCTTGAATCGTCGTTGCCAGGATATCGCTCTTAGCTGATATTGATAGTCCTGCCAGCCGAATTAAAATAACTCCGGTAGCGAGATAACGTAGTCTAAAAACTAATTCCCCAAAGTCTTTATCTGCGGTAATTAATATTGCACCTTCACGATTTGCCAGAGCCAAGACTTCCTCATCAGCAATGCCTGGTTCCATTTCTACAACATACCAAACTTGATGTCCTTCTTGCCGCAATCGCTCGACAATCGCAACATCCATATTCTCATCCGCCAAAAATTTCATACACTTACTATCGGAGCTGGATAAATTGTATCGGCTCGAAGTGTCTCTTTCGCAAAGGCTAACGCTGCGAAAATAGCGGCTGAAGTGAGGCGGGGATGAGCTGCTAAAATTTGTTCGGTGGTTTCACCTGCGGCTAATTTTTCGAGAATTAACTCTACAGTGATGCGGGTACCCACAATAACTGGTTTGCCCATCATTACTCGTGGATCGCAAATGATTAATGCTCGATCGTCCATAAATTAAATATCCTTTAATTTGATGCTAGCACAGATAAAAGTAAGGACGCTAGTAAAATAGCGTCCTTACTTAAATTAGGTATTAATCAACACCTTCGATTCTGTCTTCGACCTCCTGATAGAGGTCGCGGAGCTTATCGAGATTTTCTTCACTTGTCTCCCAGTAACCGCGCCCATTGACTTCCAACAGCGTCGAAACAATCTTACGGAAGGAATTCGGATTGAGATCCATTAAGCGTTTGCACATTTCCTCATCTTTGATAAACGTGTCATTTGTTTCCTCATAAATCCAGTTATCTACCGCGCCTGCTGTAGCACTCCAACCGCTAGTATTAACCAACCGTTTGGAGAGTTCCCGTACGCCCTCATAACCATGAGAGAGCATTCCCTCATACCATTTAGGATTGAGTAACTTTGTCCGCGCATCTAACCGAACAGTCTCGGAGAGGGTGCGAACTTGAGCATTAGCAGTAGTTGTGTCGGCGATAAAGGAGGTGGGCTTTTTGCCGTCTGTCCGTAGGTTGGCGACGATTTTGGTGGGGTCTGAGTCGTAGTAGTGGGATACGTCGGTCAGACTGATTTCTGAGGAATCGAGGTTCTGGAAGGTGACATCGGCAGTTTTGAGGGCGGTTTCAAAGATTTGGCGGTTTTGTGCCATTGTGCCGGGATTGTCTGCGCTGAAGGCGAAGGATTTGCGTCCGAGGTACATTTCTTGGAGTTCGGCTTCGTTTTCCCAGGTGCCGTTTTCGATGGCGAGGTTGACGTTGGAGGAGTAGGAGCCGGAGGCGTTGGAGAAGACGCGGGTGGCGGCTTGACGCAGGTTGATTCCCATTTCTTCGGCTTGGGCGAGGGCGTGTTTGCGGATGAAGTTCATTTCGAGGGGTTCATCGGCTTCGGCGGCCATTTTCACGGCTTGGTCGAGCAGGTTCATCTGGTTGATGAAGAGGTCGCGGAATACGCCGGAACAGTTGATGACGACATCGATGCGGGGACGACCGAGTTCTTCGAGGGAAATCATTTGGAGTTTGTTGACTCGTCCGAGGGCATCGGGGACGGGTTTTACGCCAACCATCCACATGATTTGCGCGAGGGATTCGCCGTAGGTTTTGATGTTGTCTGTGCCCCAGAGGACGCAGGCGATGGTTTCGGGATATTGACCGTCATTATCGCGCATTTGTCGATCGAGCAGTCGATCCACGACTACTTTTGCAGATTTTACGGCTGCTTCGGTAGGGATGGATTGAGGATCTAGGGCGTGCATGTTCTTACCTGTGGGTAAGACATCGGGGTTCCGAATTGGGTCGCCACCTGGCCCTGGGAGGATGTATTCGCCGCCTAATCCTTGGAGGAGTGCGCCGAGTTCGTTGTCTGCACAGACTTGTTCGAGACAGAATTCGAGGTATTTGAAGAGGGGGGCGATTTCTTCGAGGTTGACTTTTTTGTAACCGGAGGCGTAGAGGGATTCTACCCAGGCATCTTTGCGCCCCATGTTGAAGAGGTTCAAGCGGGAGACGAGGGAAATTCGTCCTTCGTCGTTGACTTGTGCGGTGACGATGGAGGTGACGGCGGCGCGAATGGCTTGGGTGATATCTTGTAAGAGTTGGACATCTTCGAGGATCCCGCGATCGTTATTTTGATACACTTCTTCTAGGTCGCGTCCTAGACTTTCGGCGATGATGCGGGGTAAACCTTTGATGCCTTCTTCTTCGCGATCGAGTGATGCTATATTGACTAAGGTTGCGACGGCTTCTTCGGCTGTAGGTGGTTTACCAACTACGTGGAGTCCGCAAGGGAGTAACCGCGATTCGATTTCCATCAGACGGCTATAAACTGCGCCGACGATATTATCCCGTGCTTCGATTTCCATTGTCCCCGCATCAATGTCGGGAATGATGATATCTTTGTCGAGGTTACAAATCCGCGCTTTGTCCATGATTGTGTTGGCAATTTGCACGCCGCGTCCACTATCGCGCAGGGATTGGTAAGAGCCGACGAGTTCGCCTAGTTCTTGCAAGCCTCGGTAGAGTCCAGCGTTTTCGGCTGGGGGTGTGAGGTAGGAGATGGTTTCGGCGTAGGAACGACGTTTGGCGATGGTTGCTTCGCTGGGGTTGTTCGCGGCGTAGTAGTAGAGGTTGGGAATATTGCCGATTAAGCTATCTGGGAAACAGTCGTTAGACATCCCCATCTGTTTTCCAGGCATAAATTCGAGGGAACCGTGGGTACCGAAGTGGAGTACCGCGTCTGCTTCCCAGACTTTTTCCAGGTAGGTATAGTAAGCGGCGAATCCGTGGTGGGGACTGGCGGAGCGGGAGAATAACAACCGCATGGGGTCGCCTTCATAACCGAAGGTAGGCTGTACGCCGATGAAGATATTGCCGAAGTGTTTGCCGTAAATAACGAGATTTTGACCGTCGCTATTTAGATTACCTGGTGGTGGCCCCCAGCTTTCGTTGAGTTTTTCGGAGTAGGGGGTGAGTTTTTCATACTCTTCTACGGACATCCGGTAGGCGACGCTGAGTTCGGGACTATTGTATTGAGCTTGCGCGTCGTTGATGACGGCTTCGAGCAGCTCTTTGGCTGAGTTGGGTAAATCTTGGACATCGTAACCATCTTTTTTCAAGCCTTGTAGAACTTCAAAGATGGAGCCGAATACGTCGAGGTATGCGGCGGTACCGACGTTACCTTTATCGGGGGGGAAACTAAAGACTGTAATCGCAACTTTCTTGTCTACTTTTGGCTTGCGGCCAAGGTTTGCCCATTTCATGGCACGTCCGGCGATCGCTTCAATCCGATCTTGTAGTGCGATCGCTCGTCCGGTCATACCGTCGCGACCTGATAAAATGATAGGCTCGATCGCACCGTCTAATTCGGGAATGGCGACTTGTAAAGCGACTTGAATTGGGTGCAAGCCTAAATCGCTATCTTCCCACTCTTCAGTAGTTTGGAAGACGAGAGGGAGGGCAACCATGTAGGGGCGATTTAGGCGTTTGAGTAGGTCGATCGCTTTAGGATGGTCTTGACGGGCTGGGCCACCTACTAGGGCAAATCCGGTCAGGGAGACTACGGCATCGACGATCGCGTTAGTTTTGTCGATCGGGTCGAAGAAGAAGGCTTCTAGGGGCTTGGAGAAGTCTAGACCGCCGGAGAAGACGGGGATGACTTTTGCACCCATTGCTTCAAATTCTTGCACCACGGCTTCGTAATGTGCAGCGTCGCCTGTGATGATGTGGGTACGTTGCAATACTAGTCCGATACAGGGTGCGTTGGGGTCTTTTTGGGCGGCGGAAATATCGCGGCGACTATTGAACCAATTGAGGTATTCTTTGATATCTTCAAACATTTGGGGCGCGAGGGGGTGCCAAATGCCAATGTCGGGAAAAGTAACGGGGTCTTGATACTTAATTTCGCCAACTGATGCAGTTGAATTGAGGGTATCATCTTCTTTCAAGACATACCGATCGGCCAACATCAAGAAAAAGTTTTCCAAGTTCTCAGGGGTACCACCGAGCCAATACTGGAAACTTAGCATAAAGTTTCGAGCATCTTGAGCTTTTTCGATCGGTAAATACTTGAGAATATTTGGGAGCGTATTCAATAGTTTGAGCATTCCATCTTGGAAACTACCCGCACCAGCCTTAGCTTTGCGCTTCTTCATGAACTCGCCGATCGCACTTTTGGATTGACCCAATTGCGCGAGGGAAAAACTTCCCATCTTATTCAAGCGCATCACTGCGGGCATCGAAGGAAACACCACCGCGACATCCAAATTATCCCGATAAGGCTCTACCGCAGCGACGACTTTTTCGGCTAAATCTTCAATAAAAATCAATGAAGCGATGAAGATATTCGCGGTTTGAATATCACGCTGCAACCCTGCATAATTCTCAGGATCGCGAAGTTCCTCTAAAAGATAGCCACTAATTTCGATCGCTACTTTGGGGTTGTGGTCGTTAATGGCATTCACAGCAGCAGAAATCGCGCTCTGGTACTGTGGCTCTAGTACGACATAGACCACCTTTAATAACTGTCTACCCCGAATGTCTGCGGGGGCGATATGTCTGATGGTGGACTTGACGTTGGTGAACATGCAGTGTTACTCCTTGAAGGGTCGGATGTTTGAGGATCGGCAAACTTTATTGATGGCGATGAAAATCGAGTCGAATTGACTCTAGTAATCGAGTTTCTAGCTATTGTAGCGTTCTCAATCGTAACCGCGAGCCTGCTGTAGGTAATCGCTCATTTACTTTTTCACTATCAACAACAGTAGCAGAAATACCTAGTGGGTGGTGAGTCTTGGGTTGATTCGATACAAATTTCCCTCGATCTATTAATATTTGCTAATGTTTCATTGCAAAAGTTATTGAGTGGATCTCCATATCTCCGCCCTTTCTGGCGTTGATGGAGCGAAAATATGGAGGTCGATTTTAGTCTTGATTTTGGTACCACCACCAGGTTGCCATCGGAATCACCGTAGCGGCAATGAGCAATCCAATCACGATAATCAGAAAATTGCTCCGGTTGGCTTCGGTTTCTTCGGCATTGAGGAAAGTTCTCCCTACTTCGGGAGTCACTTGGATCTTTGGTGGCCCAGGGTCGGCTTGACCTGATAAAATTGCGACTAAGCGATCGGCACCATCGCTAAAGGATTGATTGTACTTATTCCCATCCCGCAACGGTACTTGCATCGTTTCAGCGGTAATACTAGTGGCGGTAGAATCGGGTAGTAATAATTTCATCTCACTACCAGTCCGAACGCCGATCGTATTGGTCAGATCGTCTAGTACAATGAGAGCCTGATTAGCTTGCTCCGAGTCAGTCGGAAACCACTTATCGAACAATTTATTCGTAAAAGTTTGAATAGTGTCACCATAATCAAGTCGGTGAATCGTCACAAACCGGACTTCTTTACCCGTCTGTTTGGCAAGTTGTTCGAGAGTGCCTTTGACCTTGTTTTTGGTGGATACGCTCAAAACATCCGCTTTATCGATCAGCCATGTCGGTACACCAGCGGAAATGCTCGGCACCTCATATAGAGCAGTAGCTCCAACTGGAAAAGTCCAAATTCCCAAAGCAAAAATGGTCGCTATCGATAATAATAACAGTCGATTGGGCAAAGCCCACGCTCCGCGAACGAGATAATAACGAAGATGTGGCATAGTATTTAATATCGATTCCCAGTATCTAGTTTAGGTCGATCGTGGATTCACTCACTCAACAAATCAAAATCCAAGCCGAGGCAATCGGTTTTCATGCTGTTGGCATCGCCGCGATCGATCCCAATCTAACCCAAATCGCCGCCCAAGGATTACAAGCCTGGTTAGATTTGGGATATCAGGCTGACATGGCGTGGATGTCCGATCCTCGTCGCCAGGATATCTACAAAGTCATGCCAGGAGCGAAATCGGTCATCGCCGTTGCGCTCAACTATTATACTCCCTACCAACGCCCCGAAAGTCCAGCATATGGCAAAGTTGCCCGCTATGCTTGGGGGCGAGACTATCATAAAGTATTAGCCCGAAAAATTAAACAACTAACCCGTTGGTTAACCGAACAAGCCGAAGGTGTAGAATCTCGTTATTATGTAGATACTGGCCCAACCCAAGATAAATTCTGGGCACAAACTGCCGGAATCGGTTGGATTGGGAAAAACGGCAATGTTATTAGTCGAAAATATGGTTCGTGGATATTTTTGGGCGAAATTGTCACCAATCTGCCATTAATTCCAGATTCTCCCCATACCCAACATTGCGGTACTTGTACCCGTTGTATTTCTGCCTGCCCTACAGGTGCAATTACCCAACCATATGTTGTCGATGCAAATCATTGTATCGCCTATCATACGATCGAAAATCGCGCCCCCGATCTCCCTCCAGAAATTGCTGTCAATCTTCAAGGTTGGGTAGCAGGGTGTGATATTTGTCAAGATGTTTGTCCCTGGAATCAACGATTTGCCCAACCCACAGATACGATCGATTTTCAACCCAATCCTGAGTTATTAGCACCCAAACTGAGCGAATTAGCCTCAATAACCGATTCGCTATGGGACATTAGACTCAGAGGTTCGGCATTACGGCGGATCAAACCAGTAATGTGGAGACGAAATGCTCAGGCAAATATTCAAAATAACGGTTAAGATCACCGACTCCATGGGGAGATATTGTGTAAAATCGAAGCACTGATGTCGTAGCAAAATACCCGTCCAAATTTTTACCTTGAAGTTCCCGTAGCAAATCGAGAATTTAGATGGTAATTTAACAAAAATAAGGGGTATAAATCTCCCTCATTTAGGCAGATTATCTGTAAAATGGGAAGTTAGCAGATGCAGTTACAGACGCGGGATCCCCGTCGGAAAACATGACCCAATTACACCTCACTTCTCCAAACCCAATTATCAATTAACTTAAACCCCACCCTGGCAACCCCAACATGCAAGACAACTCCAAGTTAATCGTGTTTGATTTTGATGGTACCCTCGCCGATACCTTGGATGCACTGTTGCGAATTGTCAACCGACTGGCACCTGAATTCAAATACAACCCAATTAGTGATGAACAAGTAAATACTTTCAAATATCTGGCTCCATGGGAAATTGTCAAGCTTTCCAAAGTTTCCTTGTGGAAATTACCATTCCTATTAAAACGAGTAAAAGAAGAATTCCCCAGAGAAGTACGCAACGTAAAACTATTTCCAGGCGTAATCGAACTACTTCTCTCGCTCAAATGTCGCGGCTATAGATTGGGCATCGTCAGTTCCAATTCTGAGGCAAATATTCGATCGATCCTCAACCAAAATCACCTCGAACATCTATTTGACTTTATCACCACAGCTTCAACATTTGGCAAAGGAAAAGTCATCGAGAAAATGATCGGTAAATACAATTGCTCTAAATCAAATGCAATCTATATCGGTGATGAGATTCGAGACATTCAGGCGGCTCGATCGATCCAAATTCGGATCGTCGCCGTAGGCTGGGGTTTTAATGCTGCTGTCACCCTAATTGACAAGCAACCAGACATCCTCATTACCCAACCGCAAGGATTGCTCAATGCCTTGGCGTACCTATATCCCGATCGATCCTCACAATTTGTTTGCCCCTAATTCAACCGATATCGATTCAGAGTCAGATTAATGATTTATAAACATCTTTGCGGTGTGGGTGGCAAGTTGGACTAGTTTAATCGGCGGCTACTCATTCAATACGCTTTTTGTTAACTCACATCTTGCACCAGTATAAAAAT
>JANMEL010000130.1:0-47293 GCA_031376885.1 Chamaesiphon sp. OTE_70b_metabat_96
CTCAGTTCCTTTGATTCAACTTATCTCTGTCAATTGACTGTCGCTCAAATCCAGGAAATTTTGGTATTAAATAGTGTAATAATCCAAGAATATCAAGCACAATCCCATCGATGGATCCCACTCGGACAGTTACCAGAAACAGGTCGCTCAACATTGAGTTTAGATCCTAGTAAAATGCAAGAAATAGATCTGCGATTGCACCGTCGGGAAATTGTCGAATTCACGGCAATAAAGACAGTGATGAATCTAAATATTTGCGATCGATATGTATTTATTCCGATTTTAACGCCCCATGAATTACGGGGGAGAATTTGTTTGATCGGAAATCCGAATAGTGTTTGGACACCTCAAGATTTGTCTTGGGTGCAAGCATTGGGTCAGCAGTTGTTGACAGCAATCGATGTGATGACGAGAACTGAACCCTTGCCAGAGATTGCTGCGAGTATTTCTTCACCATTATCAGATTTAGCTCAATTAGTTGAACACGTCGGCGAATTAGAGTCTATTTGTCAACAAAAAAATGATTTTATTAATAATATATCTCACGATTTACGCGCCCCATTGATGAATATCAAAATGGCGGTGAGGATGCTAAAAATTAGTCTAGCTGGGGATCCAAATATTAGTTCGTTACTATCGGGACATCAAGCTGAGAAATATTTAAAGATCTTGGATTTGGAGTGCGATCGCGAGGTAGAATTGATCGATCATATTCTAGATTTGCAGCGACTAGAACTTGCTGTCGATCGAATAATTATCGAACCTGTCGAATTGAAAAGCTGGTTGGCACATACGATCGAACCATTCATTTATCGTACTGATACCTATGGTCAAAAATTAACTATCACTGCATGTGAAGATTTACCAATCATCACCACAGATAGACTTGCCATCACCAAAATCATCACTGAGCTACTCAATAATGCCTGTAAATACACCTATGCTGATGGCCATATTTCGGTGATAATTGATAGCCAACCAAATTCTGGCTGGCTGTCAATTGCAGTCAAAAACCAAGGAGAAATCGCCCAAAAATATCTACCTCGAATATTCGATCGATTTTATCGGGTTCCAGGTGCAGATCGATCGCATCAAAATGGTACTGGATTGGGATTATCTTTGGTTCAAAAATTAGTGTTACAATTAAATGGTCAAATTCAGGTTTCTAGTAATGATGGTTGGACGGAATTTGCGGTAAAGTTACCGATGGGAACTCGATCGATGGATACACTGATTTAGAACGCAAAACCAATCCCAACTGTCACGCCACTATTGGAGTTAAAATTGGTATTAAAATCGGCGAGCAGTGCGATATTCTCAAATAGAGCAACATCCACACCGAGTGTACCGAGCAGGCTAAATTTATCACCATTTACGGTACCACCACCTGAACTATACTCGACTCCCCCACCCACATGGAATGTGACGAGAGGATTTGGTTCAAAAGGTTCTGGCTCTCCAAGTGCAAAATCATAGGTAAGGGGAACGCGCAATACAGTTCCTTTGGAGCCAAATGTAGCTGAGGGGCGAATCGCAAACTTGTCACTAATAGCAAACTTGCTGACGACACCAAAGGAGCTTGCACCATTGGCAAAGCTCAGAGCTGGCCCAAAATAATTGCCTGGAAATCTGCTAGGATATCCTGAGCCTGTATCTTGAATGCTTTTGGGGCGAGGTGACTCCGAGTTAGGGGAACTACTGGGTAATTCTTGAGCGATGAGGGATGGTGCTGGAGTAGAATGGATGTCGGGGCTAGTCAATGGGACTCTGGAGATCGAATTAGAAATCGAAGGTCGATGATTTGTTTTGACTGTACCTAATTTTTGCTCGATCGATATCGGTGGATTTAACTGAGGGGGAATTGCAGCTACAGGTTGCATCATCATGGTTATTACTATTAATTCTTAAACTTAGTTTAGAAATCAGGATTGGCTAATTCGATCTTTATCTATAAGGATCTAGAGTCCTAACCAATTATATAGTTCCCTTAATGCCCATGACCTCCATCAGATGTCGCGATTTCTAGGGTGGCGATTTCAGCCATTGCTGCAACAAATCGCTCAGAAATAAATGGGAGAATCTGCCGATTTTGGCTATTGTCTGCTCCTTCGGTGAAGACTGTTAGTAGATATGGCTGACAATCGGGGAGTTCGATATAAGCAGCATCATGGCGCACCTGGGATGTCCAACCTGCTTTTGACCAGATTTGACTCTGTGCTGGTAAACCTCCGCCCAAAAAGCCATAGAGCTGGTTCTCTTCGCCTGGATTGGGGACTACTTGAGCTAGATCGAAATCGCGGTGGAGTAGTTCCATCATTTGCCCCGATCGATCTCCACTTACAGCAGCTCCACCAACGATACTATGAAATAATCTGGCGATCGCATCGGTGGTCAACATATTTCTATTTTCGCGCATTTCGCCGACAAATGCCCGTTCTCGTCCATATGGTCCTTCGCTCCAAGTTTTTTGGTTGACGTTAATTGGCTCTAATTCTTGCCAGCCAAGGGATTGATAGTAGCGGTTGATCAGGTTGCGTTGTGTTTTCCAGGTAGTAAATGGCCCTGGGGCTAATTCTACTCCACTGCTGGTTCCTGTCAGGGTATCTACGACTAGACTGGTTGCATCATTACTAGAGTCTACGATCGTATCGCGAATCGCTCGATCGAGTTCACTAGAGCCTGTCGCCATCCCCTGCTCCAACCATTCATGGATGGCGACTAGATAAAATAATTTGACGAGACTCGCGGGATAAATCCGCTCCCCACCCCGATAGTTGTATCCGCGCACGGGATACTTCCACAACTCATCGGGGGTAATCGCTCCGCCTGTATTGACTGGAATTGGTCGATCGTACACAATCCATGTCAGGGCGATTTGTTCGCGGGCTAAATCGGGAAATTCTCTCCATGTATCATTGAGAATATCTTCCGCGAGGTCTTTTAGTCGATCTTCTGATTTGTAAAAAGGCATGTGCTGAGGTTGAAAGGAGCGATGGGATGTGGTTGGCTAGCGACTGGAGAGTAATTGACGCATCAAAAATGTTGAAAGCCAGAGCGCAAATCGAGATTTATGGTGGGATGCTGGTGGGTAAAATCGACGATCGAGATATCTAGTTGTTGAGCGATCTTACCAATAATTGCGGCTCCTTGTCCAAGACTGTGGACTAGTCGATCGGCAATATTTTCTGGCATACATAAGACTAGTTCAAAGTCTTCGCCACCATATAGAGCGGATTGTAGGGCTGAATCTGGAGCTAGTTGAGTCAAGGCTGGGGAAAGGGGGATAGTACGCCGATCGATTATCGCACCTACTTTGCTCGATCGACAAATTTGACCGATCGCATCAGCTAAACCATCGCTACTATCCATCCCCGCAACTCGAAATATTGTACTGGTATCGTCGCGCAATCGATCGAGGATCGGCAAAACATCCAGCCTGGGTTGGGGTTGTTGATGAGCGCGGATCAGAATTTGGCGATCTTCTTGAGTTAAATTTTGACCTAATTGTTCATCTAGCAGCAATTTCAAGCCCCCGTCAGCATTGCCATGATAGCCTGTGATGACGATCGCATCGCCAGGGATAGCCGTATGTCGCCGAATTAGCCGCTCTGATTTGACAGCACCGACAGCAGTAATCGCTACAGTACGGACGATCGATCGAGTCAAATCCCCACCGACAATTCCCGTTCCATAACGAGTCAAACATGCTTGCATTCCCTGATAGAGCTGCTCTAGCCAGACGACAGGCAACTCTGGGGGCAAACTTAACCCTACCGTAATTCCCAGGGGTGCTGCGCCCATTGCAGCGAGATCTGATAAATTGGCAGCAACCGATCGCCAGCCGACATCAAATGCCGTAGTAGTGCGATCGCTAAAATGCACCCCATCCACTAGTACATCAGTGGTTATTACCAATTCGCAATCTGAGGGGGGATGAATCACCGCTCCATCATCACCGATACTCTCAGGGATACAATAGGGTCGAATTAAGTTCAGTAGTCCTTGTTCGCCCAAATCTCTAATTAACATTACTCAAAATTTCAACGAGGCAAATCTGATTAGATCCTTCCGATCGTCATATGTATTCCTACTAATTTTAGCCCAGATCGCCAAAGCAATCCGTAGGGGCTAAAGCATCGGTGTAGTTGCCGATCGATATTGCTTATATAGCCATCCTATTTGAGAATCTAGATCTTTCTACTCTACTCTTTGCGCCCTCTGCGCCTTTGCGGTTAAAAAATCTTGAAAATCATTTAGGATCGCTATAGTGGGTTATAACTGACTTGAAATGTGAGATCGTTATAATCGCGATCGCCGCCACCAGATAAATCTTCAAATCCAAAGTAATTAGTGCCCAACATCCGAATGTGTTCGGTTCGATCGGCGTTAGCCGCTTGATAATGGAAGTAAACATTATTTGCCCCATTAGGATTGGATTGATTGAGGATATCATTTACTCGACCATTAGCAACTATGAATGGTGCGTATAGATGTCCACCTTCAAGAATAGCGGCTCCAGCTAAACCATTTCTATCTAATTCGACTCCGGCATGATTTACTTTCGATCGACGTAATGCTGCTGCTAGATAGCCACTATCTCCAGGCAAATAAGACTGACTATTACTCGGATCGATGACTGTACCTCGATCGTCTTCGACTTGATAAAAACCTCCATAGTTGTGGTAGTCAGCATCGCTACTAATAGCCGTAAATGTGACAGCAACTTTTTTATTAGTTAAATTTGCATCTACACCTGTTTTAGTTCGATCGGTACGAAAATCTAGCAAATGACTTGCAGTGCCGATCGGTTGAGGATTGATGACTGGGAATGAGTTTGGTTTAACTGGGTTATTTAGATTTAGATCGACGATCGGCAAAACTAAATCTAGTTTGACATTATTGGGAATCTGAGCATCGATCGTCGTATTTTTAGAACTAATAACTTGACCATTGCGGCTAAATTTTACTTGATAACGACCTGGATCGAGTAACTCTTGATAACCGCCAGCTTCCCCAACTGCGATCGTCTCTTGAAAATTGGGACGATCGATACCAGTAATCTCTACAGTCACATCACTCAACCCTTCACCAGCCTGATACCATCCATCTTTATTAATATCATCAAAAGCAACTCCCAGCAACCAAGCTTTGCCACTAATTGCATTCCGAGTTCCAAAATTTTCTGTGACAACTAAAGGGCCAAGTGGAGCAATATTATTGTCTTCGATCGCCGAAATTCCTACTTCTCGAACTAGATTAGACATCATATTTGTCCGATGAGATGCGGGAGATTGAATCCCATCGATCGAATTTATACCCTGCCCCCAATCGATCGCCAATCCAGTATGTGCAAAAATAGTCGATCGAGCCGCAGCATAAAGATTTTCGCCGCTAAATGTTGCCTGGTAACCTGCCTTCGCAATTCGTTGACTCCAACTTTCCCCACCTAAAATATGCGCTTGCCGTTTTTGGTCGATCGTATTCAAATTGTGGCTAGTTGCGGCATCATGCAATTGACTATTCCAAGCCAACGGGGGTACCGGAACCAAATTAGCCCATTGTTTTTTCAGAGCTTCTAAATTGACTCCATAATATTCCAAAGCATATTGCACATCCCCATCAGATGTATCGAGCAAAATTTGGAGTTCCTCATCAGGATGTAACCGCATCCGATTCATCAATTCTAATAATTCTTGTTCTTCTGCTGTCGGCTGTGACATATTTTTGCTGGGTAAGTTTACGCGCCACAATTCACACCAAAGAGGTGGTATGGCAAACATCAGAAAGTCGGATAAGTTGATTCAATAATTAATAATTAATAGTTAATAATTAATAATTACCTCTCCCTAAAGGACAGAGGGGGTGAGGGCGATTTCGTCATTGTCACTTTAACTATGTCCAACTACTTACTATCTACTTACTACTATTTATACTTACGATCGATCTAAACTCTAGCAGCCGATCGGCGGATTTTTTTCGATATAAATTTAGATTGAGATCGACAAGACTTTGAGAGTGGGAGGATGGGGGAGCATCGGAGGATGGGAAGGAAAGAGTTAAGAGGCTTTCCTCCCACACTCCCTCGCGCTTCCCCACACTCCCTCGCGCTTCCCCACACCCCGCACCCCCTACCCCCTATCCCCCATCTAGTTATATTGCGTAAAAAGACAACAATTATCCAAAGCTACCCGCGCTCTGCTAGACTTTACACTTAAATCCATATAGATCGAGCAGTTGGGAGCAAGTAGCATTGGAAAGCAGTATTGGTTTAGATATTATTGAAGTAGTCGAACAAGCGGCGATCGCGTCAGCACGTTTGACAGGTAAAGGCGACAAAAACGAAGCCGATCGTGTTGCGGTAGAAGCAATGCGCGAGCGGATGAACAAAATCTCCATGCGTGGGCGGATTGTAATTGGGGAAGGCGAGCGCGACGACGCACCCATGCTCTATATTGGGGAAGAAGTCGGACTCGGACATCTTCCTGGTGCGAACAAAGATGTCCCCGAAATCGACTTCGCAGTAGATCCTTGCGAAGGTACCAACCTTTGCGCCTACGCCCAACCTGGTTCGATGGCTGTATTAGCCATTTCCGAAAAAGGTGGATTATTCGCCGCGCCAGACTTCTACATGAAGAAACTCGCCGCACCACCAGCCGCCAAAGGCAAAGTAGATATCAACAAATCTGCTACCGAGAACCTCAAAATTTTGGGTGAATGTCTCGATATGCCCGTCGATGAGTTGGTTGTCGTCGTCATGAAACGCGAACGCCACCAAGATCTCATCGCCGAAATTCGGGCAGCAGGCGCGCGAGTCGCTCTAATCAGCGATGGTGACGTTGGTGCAGCCATCAATTGTGGGTTCATCGGTACCGACATTCACGCGCTCATGGGCATCGGAGCGGCTCCTGAAGGCGTAATTTCCGCCGCCGCGCTCAAATGTATGGATGCTCACTTTCAAGGGCAACTAATCTACGATCCAGCCATTGTCAAAACTGGTCTGATCGGCGAAAGTAAAGAAGCTAACGTTGAACGCCTCCTGAGCATGGGCATCACCGATCCTGATAAAATTTATACTGCCGCAGAATTAGCTTCCGGCAAAAATGTCATGTTCGCGGGAACTGGAATCACATCCGGTAACATTATGAACGGCGTTCGCTTCTTCAAAGGTGGCGCACGCACTCACACCCTCGTCATCTCCAGCGAATCCAAAACCGCTCGATTTGTCGATACCATTCACATGACTGATGCACCTAAGACTGTTAGTCTTCACTAGGTGAATAGTGGGGAGTGGAGAGTGGTGAGTAGCTACGTTCATATTTTTGGACACTAACCACTATTCACGCCCCACATCAGCGCATAAGCATGACAAAATATTTACAATTTCTGAATATTCGCCCAATTATAGACAGTGGGTACATATAATAATTTGACTGGATTGGGCGGCTATAATACTCACAGAGGAGTGTTTGGCTACCCAGCTATATATCCATAACTTATATCATCATAAAATTTTAGATCCTCATTTTTGGAACGTGGAGTGTATATGAATATTGCTGTCATCGGTTTGAGTCACAAAACCGCACCTGTAGACATCCGTGAAAGACTCAGCGTTCCCGATACGCAAATGGAAGCGGCGATTCAAACCCTCTGCAATTATCCTCATATCCAAGAAGCGACGATTCTCAGTACTTGCAATCGCTTGGAAATCTATATTGTGACACCCACCGCCGATCGCGGTGTACAAGATGGGATCCAATTTCTGGCAGAATTTAGTAAAATTCCCCTCAAGGATCTCAAACAACATCTATTTGTATTGCTCCACAAAGATGCAGTCATGCACCTGATGCGGGTAGCTGGTGGTTTGGATAGTTTGGTATTGGGTGAAGGACAAATTTTGGCACAAGTAAAACAAGCCCATAAAGTCGGACAACAATACCAAGGCATGGGTTCGATTTTGAATCGGTTATTCCGCCAAGCTTTGACAGCCGGAAAACGAGTCCGCACCGAAACTAGTATCGGTACAGGTGCGGTATCGATTAGTTCGGCGGCGGTAGAATTGGCACATATGAAAGTCGGCAACTTTGCCAATCATCGAGTATCGATTCTCGGTGCTGGGAAAATGTCGAGGTTATTAGTACAACATCTAATTTCCAAAGGTTCGACTGATATTACCATCTTAAATCGATCGCCAAAACGCGCCGAAGATCTCAAACAATTATTCCCCGTCATCGATCTTCAACTGCAACCGATGACGGAAATGATGGCGGTAATCTCTAGCTCGACGATCGTATTTACGAGTACCTCAGCCACAGAACCATTATTAAATGCAGCTAAATTAGAAGCTGCATTAGATCCCCATCACTCCCTGATGATTTTTGATATTTCCGTACCGCGAAATGTGGATGCAAATGTCAATGAATTACCAAATATTCTCGCCTTCAATGTAGACGATCTCAAAGCTGTCGTCGCCCAAAATCAAGATCGCCGTCAACAAATGGCGCAAGAAGCCGAAGGTATTCTCGAGGAAGAAGTCGAGAACTTCCATAGTTGGTGGCAACTATTAGAAACCGTGCCGACAATGAACTGTTTGCGGGATAAAATGGAAGCGATCAGATTGCAAGAACTGGAAAAAGCTCTATCGAGATTGGGAGCTGAATTTGGCGAACGTCATCAAGAAGCGATCGAAGCCCTAACTAAAGGTATCATCAATAAGATCCTTCACGATCCGATGCTCCAACTTCGCGCTCAAGAAGACATCGAAACTCGTCGCAAAGCTCTAAATACCCTCCAAGTTCTATTTAACCTAGATAGTGAAACCCTCGGTGCAAATCCGCATGGTTAGATGTTGAAAGTTGGAAATATCGATCGCTAGTAATTTCCAACTTCCAACTTTAGACTAAAATAAATTGTAGAGTTTACTTAAATTTATCCTATGAAATCAATTGCATGTGCTGGCACTGTCAGTGAGAAGGGCGAATTATTGCTCGATGAGCCATTGCCTCAAAATCAACCTAGTCGGGTGCAGATCGTGATTTTATTCCCAGAATCACCAGAATCGGACGATCTCACGCCAGCTCAATGGAACAAAACAGTCGCCAATAATCCAAGCTTTGCTTTTCTCCACGATCCAGAAGAAGATATATATACTCTTGAAGATGGCATAGCTGTGAGTTATGAAGGGTAAGATAGTATTAATTCAATTTCCTTTTGATGACCTTTCCGATCTCAAAGTTCGACCTGCTTACTGTCTTACCAATGCAATCGGCGACTACCATCATATTATTTTCGCTCTCATCACCAGCCGAATCCCCACAACACTTCTAGCTACAGACTTAGTTATCGATCGAACCGATCCAGATTTCAATCTTAGCGGACTCAGACAGCCTTCGACGATACGCTTGGATCATCTTATTACTTTGCGCCAGTCAATGATTCGCCGCGAACTCGGATCGTTAAGTTTAACTACTCAGCATAAAATTGCAGAAGTTATCGCTAATTTAGTTCAGCCTTAATCGAGTACCGACCGTAGGCTCGCGGGAACGACTATCATGGATATTTCCTCATCGATCGATCGAGCCGTATCTACCTACATTAATAATTGGTTAGGACAACATCCTTATCTAGCTTGGTCGATCGCCCATCCTTTACCCAGTCTCGGCTTACTGCTACTATTAATCCTGTCCCTATTGGGCTTTTTCAAGGCGATCGGGCGGGGTGTAGAGCAGATTTGGCTCTTTCTACTCAAAACACCATTTAAACTGCTCCAGCCCCTGTTTGGAGCGATATGGAGAGGATTTTTAAAAATATTGGGGCGTGGTGATTCGATTCCGCAAAGCGGACGCTACGCGAACGAACCAAACCCAACACCCGAAAGGATCGATGAGATTGTCGATCGATTACAAACACTCAGTCAAGAGCAAGAACGATTATTAAAAGAACTAGCTACATTGCGAAGTGGTTCGATCGATACTCGCCATGTGAAATCGTCATCAAACATCTAACGCCAAACTCTGCTTCCATTTGCAATACTTCAGCCTGCTACTCTACATCTTGAGCCATCTGGTAGAGATCCGTATCAATTTCTGCACGTCTAATCAGTGTTAATTCCTTTTGAATAGCTCTAGCGATTAGATCGTTGCGGCTTTTGGCTTTGCCTGCTGTTACTGCTCGATCTGTTGCGGCTAAAAGTACCGTAGGTAAAGAGGTTCCATAGGTTCGGGCTAAGATGTTCTGTTTATTATCCCTCTAGTTACAGCTTTTCGTCCGATCGTTTTGTCACAGGCTGGTAATTGATTTCGATGCTCCTGAAAAAGGCTACCCTTCGGCAAGCTCAGGGCAACGCTTGTGCAGAGCGGAGTCGTTGACATAGCCTCTCCCTTGAAGACGGTACGCCAAAGATTGATGTGATTGTCGTTGGCGTAGTCTACCGAAGTAATCGATTTTGACATACTCATTCAAGATCGAGAGCAATTATTCAAAGAATTGTCTAAATTAATAAGTGGTGCAATAAACCAAAAACCAGATGTCAGCAAGAGATGTATTTCATCAATCAGTTAGATGTGGACTTGCCAAAGATGGTTGGACGATCGTCGCAGATCCGTTAGAATTGGAGTGGGAAGGTGTAACAGTAAAAATCGATATTGCTGCTGATAGATTAATTTCTGCTGATAAAGGAGATGAGAAAATAGCAATTGAAATCAAAAGCTTTATCAGCCCTTCAGCAATCAGCGATTTTCATACAGCATTAGGCCAATGCTTGAACTACCAAATTATGTTAGAGGTTCGCGAACCCGATCGCCAACTCTATCTAGCTATTCCTATTGATGCTTATGAAACTTTTTTTCAGACAAGTTTTGCCAAAGCTGTTATGTCTAGATACGATCTCAAGCTAGTCGTCTACAACCCAATCGTCGAGGAGATTGTCCAGTGGATAAAATAGAACTATATCGTGAGTGTATTCAAACCTTATTAAAACAGCAAGATCGGCATTCACCTAGAAATGGTAGTGATGTTGAAAATGAACTATTTTTTGATATCGAGCGCGATCGATATCAATTAATGCGAGTCGGTTGGGAAGAATTGAAGCGAGTCTATCATACAGTCATGCACTTCGATCTCAAGCATGGCAAAATCTGGATTCAACAAAATATGACCGATCTAGATGTGGGTCAAGAGCTTGTAGATATGGGAGTATCTAAAGAAGATATCATTCTAGGACTACAGCCTCCTTATAAACGACCTTATACTGGATATGGAGTAGCATGAAAAAATCCTAAAAATCGATCGCCAAAATAGATTTTAAAGCTACCCGAACCGGCGATCGCATTATTAAACATGTATTGGTACAGTGGAAAATCATTCGACAGTGAGACGATCGAACTAAATATCGACGATCCTGGTTTATTATATGGCGCAACAGTTTTTAGTACCTTGCGAACTGATAATAATACTGACACTCGCGAACTGCATTATCAACGATTGCGATCGAGTATCATCGACCTAGATTGGCTCGAACCAAATTGGGCAAATATCGATCGAGCCTACGCATATTTAGCCCCACATTTCCCTGTGCTAAGAATTACAATCTTTCCAGATGGGCGAGAATTAATCACTGGGCGAGAATTACCACCCCAACTGACTAAATGGCAAACAGAAGGCATAACTGTAAATATCGCTCATCGAGACTATGTGCGATCGATCCCCCAACACAAAACAGGTAACTATCTCGCCCCTTGGCTAGCTCTCAAACAAGCAAGAAGTCAAAATATCCAAGAGACAATCCTGACAAACGATCGCGGCGACTGGCTAGAAACTAGTACTGGCAACCTTTGGGGCTATCGTGATGGCTGCTGGCATACACCACCCCTAAATGCTGGAATCTTGCCAGGAATCGAGCGCGGCGAAATTATCGACAGGCTGCATCAACAAGCGATCGAAATCGAATGGGAGCAGGAATGGGTAAAAACACTAGAATCGATCGCCTATAGTAATTCGGTAATCCACCTCATCCCCATTCATACTGTAATTACCCCCACAGATACAGTAAAATACAACTCCCAACATCCAGCACTCGATCGGTTGAAACCAATTCAACAGTTACAGCAGGGGTCAGTTTAGAGAAGCCGATCCAGCAATGATATGATGAACGATCGTAGAGCACCTTAACCCACCGAGATCGTGACTAGACAAATTATCCAGACGAAATTAGCCCCCGCACCTGTAGGCCCGTACAATCAAGCCGTCGCCGCAAGTGGTAAAATGTTATTTGTATCGGGACAAATCGCGATCGATCCGATCTCCAATGAACTGGTTCATCAAGGGGATGTCGCCAAGCAAACCGAACAAGTGATGGCAAATCTAGCCGCAATCTTGACAGAAGCTGGAGCGAAATTCGCTGATGTAGTCAAAACAGGCGTATTTCTACAAGATATGAATGATTTTGCCACAGTCAATGGAATCTATGGACGGTATTTTGATGAAGCCAATGCTCCTGCTCGCGCCTGTGTAGAAGTAGCACGCTTGCCCAAAGATGTGCTAGTCGAGATTGATTGTATCGCTGTGATTAATTAGCAGTAAATTGTCCTACTTTTGGTCGATCGTCTCATGCCCAACTATTCTCTCGTCATTCCGGTTTACAACGAAGAAAGTACCATTCCTGAGTTATATCGCCGCGTGAGTGAGGTGATGGATGGATTGGATGGTACGTCAGAATTGATTTTAATTAATGATGGTAGCCAGGATCGGACATTGGAATTATTGCGGGAATTGCACGCCCTAGACGATCGAGTAGTATACTTGGGCTTGGCGCGAAACTTCGGCCATCAAATCGCTGTTACCGCTGGATTGGAATATACCCGTGGCGATGTGGTGGTGGTACTAGATGCCGATCTTCAAGATCCACCCGAATTAATTCCTGAGATGTTGGCATTGTGGCGATCGGGATATGATGTGGTCTATGCTCAACGGATCGAACGTCAGCAGGAAAGCTGGTTTAAGAAGCTCTGCGCCTACAGTTATTACCGCATCCTCAAAGAACTAGCCGATGTGGATATTCCCACTGATACAGGCGATTTTTGCTTGATGGATCGAGAGATCGTCAATCTACTCAATCGTATGCCCGAACGTAATCGCTATATTCGGGGCTTGCGATCGTGGATTGGCTTCAATCAAACCGCCCTCAAATTCAAACGGGATCCGCGTTTTGCCGGAGATGTAAAATATACCTTCACCAAAAGTTTAGGGTTGGCAATTAATGGCTTAGTTTCCTTCTCCACAGTGCCATTACGCTTGTCTACCTACCTGGGCTTATTTTCGGCATTCGCGGCGGTGGTAATGGCGATTCTCGTCCTCTATTGGCGAATATTTACCAATTCTAACCTCAATGGTTTTGCCACTATCGCGATCGCGATTTTCTTTCTCGGTGCCGTACAATTAATCAGTATCGGGATTTTGGGCGAATATATCGGACGTATTTACGACGAAGTAAAAGGCAGACCCCTATATACCCTAGCCGAAGTCGGACGCAAGAAAGTAGTGCCGAGGATTAGTAGTGGCTAAATCAATCGGCGATCCCACCAAAGCCAGCAGAATAACTAAATCCCAAACTTCTAACCACAATGAAATCAACACTATTAGATTTGCCTTCTGGCGGAACCATAGATTTTACCAACTTTGTAGCGATTTTGCCCATCGAACAAAGCGATCTCCATCAACTACTATTCGCGGGGTTGAGTCAACCATTAACACTCGATTCTCGGAACGAGAGGCTGCGCCAACGAACCGATGCCACAGCAGTCAAACTATTTTTATCAGCCCAAAAATCCCTGAATTCACCATCAGAAGATTGTTATCATAATCTCGATCTAAACAAATCCAATGCAGTAAATATAATGGAAGCTAGAATTGCCAAACACCAAAATCTTACTGATGAGGAAGACACTCAAAATGCAGAAGCATTCGAGCGATTTAAAACAAGAATCGATCTCGATCGTCCCGTCGGCCAGAAACTATATTCTTAAAGTATGGCTATTGTTTTCTTAGATACCGGAATTATCGGCTTGGTGACAAGTCCACGCAAGCAAGGTCAAGCATTAGCATGTGAAAAATGGATGTTTGGTTTACTTGCCAAAGGAGTTAATATTATATCCTCAGATATCTGTGACTATGAAGTCAGACGAAACCTTATATTGGAGACTAATACCTCCCCTAAAGTCAATAGCTTAAATAATTTAGATGAATTAGAAGAACTAATTACATTCTTACCAGTAACAAAAGCAGCATTAAAGACTGCCGCCCAACTGTAGGCAGAAGCTAGATTAAATGGACTAGCGACAGCCGATCGTCTTACCCTAGATGCTGATGTGATTATCTGCGCTCAATGGCGACTGATTAGTGCTCAATATCCAGGACAAATATGTATTATAGCAACAACTAATATCAAACATATCAGTCGCTTTGCGATCGCTGAAGAATAGCAACATATTATGCTCTAGTAGAAAGGGTGGGTCTTGTTATGAGTCGATCGATGATATCCAAAATTACTGGCTACCCACCCCTACAAATCTATTACTCCTCTTGAGTTAAAATTAATCAACGTACACTTATCCACATCCCTGGGCTGATTTTTAGCATTCGTGGCGGTGGTAATGGTCATCGAGTATCAATTTGTACTGATGACTGGAGTAAATTTACTGTTCCCAGTCGATCGCCCATTAATGGTATAGTCATTATGGTGGGTAGTAGCTCTGTCTTACCTTTAACCTTCAATCTTGATATTTCTTTAATCACTATAAAAAATTGCTATCTGCAAAGATACCGACCTTGAGTTGACGACCTGCTGAACTCAGATGAGACTTATGAAAAAAATATTAAATTCGGTCAAGTCCACTTTACTAACTAAGATCGCTGATAAAACGGCGATCGTTGGTGTGGTTGGATTAGGCTATGTCGGCTTACCCTTTGCGGTAGAGAAATGTAAAGTTGGCTTTGAGGTAGTCGGCATAGAAAGAAGTCCCAAACGCGCAGAAGCTGTAAATGCGGGGGAAAACTATATTGGGGATGTTGATGACGATCGACTAAAAGAGATTGTTAGTAGTGGCAAATTAAGAGCAGTCACTAATTTCGATATCGTCTCGGAGCTAGATGCGATCGTGATTTGTGTACCAACTCCATTGACCAAAAATCTGACTCCAGATCTTAGCTACGTCAAAAGTGTCACCGAGCAAATAGCCCTACATTTAAGACCTGGACAGTTAGTTACGTTGGAGTCTACCACGTATCCAGGTACTACCGATGACTTGATGCGACCGATTCTAGAAGAAAAAAGCGGTTTAAAGCAAGGAGTAGATTTCTTTCTTGCCCATTCTCCAGAGCGGGTAGATCCAGGTAATATCCGATATTCGACCAAGAACACGAACAAAGTAGTCGGAGCTTCCGATCCTGATTCATTAGAAGTAGCTACTGTATTTTATCAGCAAACGATCGACCATGTGGTACCCGTATCTAGTGCCAAAGCCGCCGAATTAGTCAAGGTATTTGAGAATACTTTTCGGGCTGTGAATATTGCTCTGGTGAATGAATTGGCTTTGCTGTGCGATCGGATGGAGATCGATGTGTGGGAAGTATTAGATGCAGCTAATACAAAACCTTTTGGGATTATGCCATTTTATCCTGGGCCAGGGGTGGGTGGACATTGTATTCCCCTCGATCCTCATTACTTGGAATGGAAGGCAAAAGAATATAATTTTAATACCCGATTTATTCGCCTAGCTGGAGAAATCAACCGCTTCATGCCGGAATTTGTGGTGCAAAAAGCTAATAAAATAGCCAATCAACAAGGTGTAGCGATGTCTAGGGCAAAGGTTCTTTGCTTGGGAGTGGCTTACAAAAAAGATATCGATGATTGGCGAGAATCTCCCGCCATTGAGGTGATGAAATTGCTTCAAGTTCAAGGGGCGACGCTCAGTTATTATGACCTCCATGTACCGCAAATAACCCTAAATGGACATCCATTTACATCTGCATCAGATTTGGTGACAGCGGTTGCTGAATCAGATTTAGTATTGATTACGACCGAACATACTAATGTTGATTATCAAACGGCGATCGACAATGCCAAGGCTGTACTAGATACACGAGGGATTACCCGCAAGTTATCAGATTTAGCTGGTAAAGTAACGCTATTGTAAATCGATGGTTTGAGTCATATCTTGAGGAGTAGATAAAATGCAGTCGGCGATTGTTGTTGGTGCGGGAAATTGGGGCAAAAACCTAGTTAGCAATTTTCATGCTTTAGGTGCTTTGGCTGGAGTCGTAGAACTTAGTCCAAAATTGAGGGAGGGAGTAATAGCTAGTTATCCTGATGTACCTCTCTACGATAATTTTGAGACGGCATTAAGGGAGACGATGGCGACAGGGGTAGTCATTGCTACTCCAGCATCGACTCATTATGGATTGGCAATGCAGGCGATGAAGGCGGGTAAAGATGTCTTTGTCGAGAAGCCGATGACTTTGACGCTGGCTGAGTCGAAAGGATTGGCTGAGTATGCCGATAAACACGATCGAGTGTTGATGGTCGGACATTTATTATTATATCAACCAGCGATCGCTTGGATGCGCGATTATATTGCTGCGGGTAAGTTGGGTGAGATCAAACGAGTAGTCGCACAACGAGCCAAGCTAGGCAAAGTAAGATCCGTCGAAAATGTGTGGTGGTCTTTTTCACCCCACGACGTTTCTGTGGTACTTGAATTATTAGGTCGTCCTGAATTGGTAGATATCCATGCCACAGGTTGTGCGATTTTGCAGCCAGGAATTGAGGATGAGGTGCGGGTAGAAATGACCTTCGCGGGGGGGAAAACAGCCCATATCCATGCTTCCTGGCTATGGCCGATAAATCAACGGGGAACGATTGCGATCGGCTCTCAAGGGATGCTAGTCTATGATGAGGTAGCTCAGACAGTGACTGTCCATCACAAAACAGTCGATAGCGAACTCAATCATCACGATCTTGGAGTGGAAGTAATCGAAGTAGCTGCGGTACAACCCTTGCAATTAGAATGTCAACACTTCCTTGATTGTCTGTCTTCCCGCCAAAAACCTCGCTCTGATGGCTGGAATGGCGTAGCCGTAGTAGAGATACTCGAAAGAGCGCAGCAAGTAATGAAGTAGATTGGGAATCAGGATTTAATAATATATATATCTGTACGCAAGTTATTTAATCCTTAGCAATCTCTAGCATACTTTTAACCCTCGATCGTCAACAATAATATTTTTTGGGTAAACATAGCAAATGAATAACACTAACTACTTTGCCCATGATTCGGCTTATATCGATGAGGGAGCTAGCATCGGAGAAGGTACAAAAATCTGGCATTTTTCACACATTTTTGGACAAGCTAAAATCGGCGCAAAGTGTGTCATCGGTCAAAATGTACTAATTTCCGATCGGGTTATTGTTGGGGATTTTTGCAAAATTCAAAATAATGTCTCTCTTTATGAAGGAGTGATTCTAGAAGACTATGTATTTTGTGGGCCGAGTATGGTATTTACCAATGTCAAAACACCCCGCTGTGAATTCCCTCGTAATACTAGTGCTGACTATCGACAAACTTTAGTCAAACGTGGCGCGAGTATCGGAGCCAATGCGACGATCGTTTGTGGGATTACCTTGCATGAATGCGCTTTTGTGGCGGCTGGTGCGGTAGTTACCAAAGATGTTCCCGCCTATGCTATGGTTGCAGGAGTACCAGCCAAACAAATTGGTTGGATGAGTGCTTATGGAGATGTGCTAGAATTTGACGGCGCGGGATATGCAGTAGACTCGATCGGAACTAAATATCAGTTGTTAGGTGATACTCAAGTTGTTAAGCTTTGAATATTAGATATAAATTAGCTAGAGAAAAGCATAATAAAAATATTTATTTGAGACATGAAAAATAACATACTAGAATACTTTATACTATATGCTTGATGCCAGTCTTAATCTAACCTAAATGTGTCGATGTAGAGCTTAATACATTATCCTGACAAGGAGCAAATACAATCATTAACCGTCGTCTTTTTTTATTAATATTTAGTACAGTTGGATTAAGTGTTGTATTTAAACAGAAAATGTTAATACAAGCAATCGCTGCAACTAGTTCAGTTATTAATGTTAGAAATAATGGGGCTATTGGAGATGGAGTTACCGATGATACTGCGGCAATTCAATCTGCAATCGATTCCGGTCATTCGCTTTATTTTCCTGTAGGTACCTATAAAGTTAATGGTTTAAATCTTCATTCTAACTGTACTTACTATGGGGACGGTGAAGAGAGTGTTATTCAATTGTTTCAGAAGGTCTATACAAAGAATCAAATTAAAAATTATCAATCGAACTCAGCTTTCAACTTGAAAAATTTGGAAAATGTCAAGGTTCGAGATCTTAAGTTCATTTGCCCTAGTTCAAAAATTAGAAGCACTCCAGCTATTGAATATTCTAATATTGCAATTAATGTTGATAGTTCTAATAATTGTCAAATTGAATCTGTAACCATTGAAGAATTTTCTGGTAGTGCTATTCTCTGTTTTGGTCTGAACGATCGAAGCCGCTGTGCCAAAATTTCGATCGATAAAGTAAAAATTAGAAATTGGTACAGTGCTTACGAAGGATCTTTTCCTCAAATTTGGTTTTTCAAATATGTCCATGATTCTGTTGTTCAAAACTCTAGTTTAGAAGGCGGAACTTTTGGAATTGGTTTCTATGATGCTTATCATGGAACTAAGTATAATGGGTGGGGGAAAGATATTCCTGGTGCCGGAGTTTATCGATGTGCCGTGATTAACAACACTGTTAAAAATCAGACTCGATATGGAATTTTACTCTACTGTACTAGATCCGTCGCGTTTCCAAAAGAATTGGTGCAGCACGTAGTAAGAGGAAATGTAGTTTCTAATATATTAGGATCTTCCCACATCAAAGATAAAGCTTTTGGGGCAGGAATATATGCAGTGGGAGTTACAGATTTAATCATATCTGATAATACTGTTTCTAATTGCAACCAAATTACTAATGTTGCATCACTTGCACCTGGATGTATTGGAGTTGCAAGTTGTTATGGAAATATTCTAATTACTGGGAATACTTGTGACAATGGTAGATGGTCTAATTTATATCTCGTTAATATTAATGTTGAGCGATATGGAAAGTTAGTTGTAGCTAACAATACATTGACAAATTCAATCAAAGAAAATTTATATTGCCTAAAGATCCAGGGGGCATTTTTTTATAATAACAAAGTTTCTTCTGATAGTAGATCTCAATTACCACCTGTAAGTTTCAAGTCAGTAGAGAATACTACTTTAGAAGGAAACATAATATTTTTTAATTCTCAAGTCAAGCAAGACGGATTATTTATATTTCAATCTAGTAAACTCAAAATCATCAGGAACAACATTACAACATTAAATCCATTATCTATCAACAGAATGCAAGAGGTTAGTGATTCAATTATTTCTGATAATGTATATAATTCGGCCAATTCTGCATCTCAAGAGACTATCAGATTTTCAAATAGCAAAAACAATCAATTTATCCGTAATTCTATAGAGAAAGCATCAGGTGGAAAGACAGTCACAAATTACTATTAATCTCCGGCGTAAATCTAGCTATTATTTGGGTGAGAGAGGGGAAAGAAAAATGGAATCCTAATTTCAAGATATTTTTTGTAGTGAAAATATCATTGTAAAAGATACTGATCTTATGACTAATAAATCTATGAATGGCCAATTTCAGGTTAAAACTGTTGCTAGTCATAGAGTTGATGCCTAATCAGCATACCAAGTACTGAAGAGGCATAAAACAGTTATCATTGGGTAAGTTGCATGATATGATATTAAGCGGGTAGTGGAATAATGCGCCAAGCTAGGCAAAGAAAAGAACCGTCGAAAATGTAATGTATGGCAGTCTTTTCACTCCATGATGTTTCCGTCCTCCTCAAATCATTAGGTAATCTCATTGATGTCACTGTAGTTTATTGATGAATGTCTAAAGTGAAAAAATACATCAAATCTTTTTTGTATAACAATATAAATACTCACCAAAAAATTAATTCTAGAATACAAAAGCTAAGATTAAAATTCAGAACAACAAAATACCTTTCATATGACTCAACAGAGTTTAAAAAACAACTGAGATTGATTGGAATTGTCCCTGGAGATTCCGTTTTTGTCATGCATTCGCAAGATCGAATCTACCTAAATTCTGGAAAAATAATACCTCCTAATTTAATATTGCAAGATCTGTTAGATTATTTAGGAGATGATGGTAATATTATGGTACTGGGATTTTCTCTAAATAGATCGACTATCCTTAGCAAAGATCGGATCTTTGACACAAAAAAGACACCGACTGATTGTGGTATCTTTGCAGAGATCCTAAGACGCAAAAGAAATTCAGTAAGAAGTCTACATCCGATTTTCAGTGCCATCGCTTATGGGGGGAAAGCTGAATATTTCTGTTCGACACATCATCAGTCACCATATCCGTTTGATGAATTATCTCCTTATTACAAAATTACAAATGATCGAGGAAAATATTTGGGTCTTGGAGTTGGATTTGAAGCTTTTACGCCATGTCATATGGTAGATGACCATTACAAAAGTCGGTTTAAGCATGAAATATATCATAAAGAGCCTGAATCTTTTTCAGTTATAAATGGTACTGGACAAAAATCCGAATATTCTTTTTTGATCAGAAATACCCAAACATATCCTATTGATTACGATCCTTACAATTACTTTGACTCACTAAATATCCATTATTCGCAAACAATCACTAGATCTGGGATTAAGATATTCAGTTTTAAAATGAAAGATTTTTTAAACGCGGCTATTAAACTATACGACCTTGAAAAGAAAACTGTATGGGATACAGGAAATCTTTTTTTTACCGTCAGCTATAAATTCAAGCAGTTAGTTCGACATTTACTTCGTTAAAAATACCCACCATCAATTCAAACTATTTCGGAGGAATTAATACCATGTCTACTGTTATTTCAAATTTGATTAATACTTTGATTTTAGAAATAGTTGCAATTAATACTATTCAGAAGAAATTTCTAGCTACTTCGCTACAATCTTTGTCAGAAGAAGATTCTATTCTATTCGATATTTATTTAAAATATTGTGTTGAAGAGAAAGGTAAAACACTCACCTATTTAGCTCAATGTTACGACCTAATTGTCAAAGATACTTTTAGCAATCAATTGTATTTCAAGCGTCATCAAAGATACAAGCATTCATCTTATAAAGAGGTAGAATCACTTGTTTATCGTAATGATAGTTATATGAGTATGTACATGTATGGATTAGCAATTTCTGCGTTTTTATGGAAAAATCATACGGAAATGAAAAGTTTTTTCAAAGATAATTTGCCGAAAGAACAGAGAGGCAAATATTTAGAGATAGGTCCAGGTCATGGTTTTCACATGATGGAGGCAATGCAACTTTCTCAATATGATTATTTTCTTGGTATTGATATTAGCCCAACAAGTGTGGCTCTTACCAACAGTATTCTTAGCAGTCAATATTTTGGTGATTTTCATAATTATCATGTTCAAGAATGTGATTTTATCCAATGGAATACGGAAGATAGATTTGATGCTGTTGTTATGGGAGAAGTTTTAGAGCATGTCGAACAACCACAAATTTTTCTAGACAAAATTTACACTATTACAGACGAAAATTCTCATATTCACATTACAACTTGTATAAACTCTCCGGCAATCGATCATATTTACTTATTTAGAGATTCACTAGAAATTATTAAAATGGTCGAAAACAGTGGCTTTCACGTTAAGCAGCAACTATTAGTTCCCTATCAAGAAACAACATTAGAAGAGAGCAACAAAGAGAAATTACCTATTAACATTGCTTTAGTCCTAAGTAAAAAATATGACTGAAATAAACAAATATGGTCTTAATTTTCACCATTTTGGATTAGCAGTAGCCAAACCAGAAAAAGCAATATTGTTTTTAGAGGATCTGAATTATAATGTTGGTGATTCCATTTATGATAATCTACAGAATGTCAATCTTATCATGTGTAATCATGAAAACATGCCTAGTGTAGAATTGATATACCCTGCCAATAAACCTGGGCCGCTAGACATATGGCTCAAGGAAAATTCGGAGATAATTTATCATTTGTGCTATTCTTGCACTGATGTGGAATTAACATTGAAGCAATTGAGACTAAATCATCGAGTTATTATTATTTCAGCCCCGAAACCAGCTATCCTATTCTCAGGTAAACAAGTTTCTTTTTACAAAGTTCAAGGTTTTGGTATTATAGAAATTCTAGAAAATGGTTCTTAAATAATGAGTTTAACTTATACAGAGATTCAAAAGTTCCTGAAAGAGATGGAACTAAGAAAATATCCAAAACTCAATATTTCTATCCTTCGTAATATAACTATTGAGCCAATTACGCCGTACTTACAGTATCTATCCTATAATATGGGATATGAAGCTGCAATTAATTTTGGTGATTACGATACAGTATTTAATGATGCAGTTGGAGGAAATATCCAACTCTTGAATAATTCAACAGATTGTGTGTTAATATTTGTCAAGCTTGAAGTACTTTCTTCGCTGTTAACATATAGTTTTCCTTCTTTATCATCCGAGCAAATTGAAAGTGAAATTACTAGAATTGAAGGATATATTAATGCAGTTTTAAAAGGTATTCGACAACAAACTAATGCAATGATCCTTTGGATGGGCTTCGATCTTCCGGTAAACCCCGCATTAGGAATTTTTGACAGTCAAAATGACAAAGGGCAATCTGGCACAATTCATCGATTAAATGGTTTGGTGCAAAAAAATATTCAATGTTTTGAACATACTTACTTTGTAGATCTAAATTTATCTGTTGCCAGAATTGGTGTACGTAAGTATTTCGATCATCGCTACTGGCATATTGGCAGAGCACCTTTCACGAAGGATGCGTTGGAAGATATTGCTAATGAATCATTTAAGTTCATTCGTGCTCTTAAGGGAAAAAGTAAAAAATGTTTGGTAGTTGACTGCGACAATACTTTGTGGGCTGGAGTAATTGGAGAAGATAACTTAGCAGGAATAAAGCTAAGTAAATCTTCGCATCCTGGATCTAGTTTTTACGAATTTCAGCAAGAAATTGTTAACCTTTATCATCGGGGAATTCTTGTTGCCTTATGCAGCAAAAACAACGAATCTGATGTATGGGATGTTTTTAATAACCATCCTGATATGGCTTTGCATCCATCTCACATTGCTACTGCTCAAATTAACTGGAATGATAAAGCCAGTAATATCCGTCAGATTGCTAAAGATCTTAATATTGGACTAGATAGTTTGGTATTCATGGATGATAGTGAATTTGAAATTAATCTAGTTCGCCAACTTTTACCTGAAGTCGAATGCGTACATTTGCCTGCTAGTAAATCTACTTCATATCGATCTATTCTAACCTCTGGTGGATGGTTTGATAATCTTCTTTTCACTCAAGAAGATAAAAATAGGGGTGCTATGTATAAAACAGAACAACAAAGAAGTGCCGCAAAACTAGATTTTCAATCGATTGAAGAATATCATCAATCTCTAGAGATGGTTGTAGAGATTAATTTTGCTGATTCACTCTCTATTCCGCGCATTGCCCAACTTACACAGAAAACTAACCAATTTAATATCACGAGTAAAAGATACTCAGATGCCGATATTCTTGACTACACAAAGCGAAATAATGCTGATGCTGTATTTCTCAAGCTAGCCGATAAATTTGGTGACTACGGAATAGTTGGTGTCTGTATTCTAGCGTACGATGACAAAAAAGTGACGATAGATACATTCCTGCTGTCGTGTCGAGTACTAGGTCGTAAGGTTGAAAATGCTTTCATTTTAAAAATTTTGGAACTTGCAAAATTTAGAGGATGTGAAATAGTATCTGGAGAATATTTGCCGACGGAAAAAAACTTACAGGTCGCAGATTTTTATCATAATTTGGGATTTACCTCAATAGATAATTCTATTTCTGAGGGAGCCATTTGTGATATAATTGATAACATAGACGACCATTTTCATGGTAAGATACTGTCAAATTTAGTGTGCCAAATAACAAAGTGATGAAAGATAATATTCAAGAGCGTGTTATTAAAATAATAGCTAGTATCATGAACGTTCCTCAAGAAAGTTTGGATGAATCTTCCTCTCCTGAATCAGTCGATAGATGGGAATCGATGAAACATATCAACTTAGTATTAGCGATAGAAGAGGAATTCAATATTCAATTTGATGATGAGCAAATTTCACAACTGTATGATGTAGGTTCCATCGTCAAAACAATTGAATGTATCCTGTAGCTTTAGAGAAGCTCGGCTTCATAGCAACTGCCAAGTCTCGCTCATAGGTTACGAACCTATATAGTTTTCCCTCCATATTTATTGATTCCAGAAATCACTTCTAGAACTAATATCGTTAAATCATCATGTCTAATCCTCAAACCAAAGTTCCAATTCTAGATTTAAAACCCCAGTACAACAGCATCAGAGTTGAAATTCGAGAGGCAATCGATCGGATCCTAGAATCTGGTGCTTTTATCATGGGGCCAGATGTCAAGCTATTTGAGGCAGAAGTAGCCAAGTATCTAGGTGTAAAACACGCGATTGGTGTGAATTCGGGTACTGATGCTTTAGTTATCGGGTTGAGAGCTTTGGAGATTGGTGAGGGTGATGAGGTGATTACTACGCCGTTTTCTTTCTTTGCGACGGCGGAATCGATTAGTAGTGTGGGAGCCAAGCCGATATTTGTCGATATCGACCCGCGAACTTTTAATATCGACCCTGCTAAGATCGAAGAAAAGATTACTAGCAAAACGAAGGCGATTATGCCAGTACATCTCTATGGACATCCCGCAGCGATGGCTCAGATTATGCAGATTGCTCAAACGCATAGCTTGAAGGTGATTGAAGACTGTGCTCAGTCTTTTGGGGCACGGTACATGGGTAACTGTATAGCTTGTGCCAAGAGTTGCTCGGATGAATTGAGAGTGGATCTCAAAGGCAAGCATACTGGGACGATTGGGGATGTGGGTGCTTATTCATTTTTCCCTTCTAAGAATTTGGGTGCTTATGGTGACGGTGGGTTGATCGCGACAAATGATGATGCTGTCGCAGAAATGGCGCGGATGTTGCGATCGCATGGTGCCAAGAAGAAATATCATAATGAGGTTCTTGGTTATAATTCCCGTTTGGACACGATTCAGGCGGCGGTGCTGCGGGTGAAGTTGCCATATATCGATAAATGGAATGAGGGGCGGCGGCGAGTAGCTGCAAATTATCGAGATTTGTTGGCAAATGTGGAGGGCGTGACTGCGCCGGAAATGGTTGATGGACATGTATTTCATCAATATACGATTCGAGTGGCTGGGGGTAAGCGGGATGATTTAGTACAGGCTTTAAACGATCGGGGAATTACCACGATGATTTATTATCCGATTCCTCAAGATCGTCTGCCTGTTTATTTGGGGAATTATGAACCGTTATCGGTGAGTGAATCTTTGACTCATGAGGTATTGAGTTTACCGATTTGGCCGGAATTGGAACTGGAGATTCAGGAACGAATTGTTAAAGCGTTGAAAGTCTCATTGGGATGAAAAAATGTTTTCGATAGCCTAACACAGATCCCAACTTTAAATGAAAAAAAGATATGAGATTGTTCGTGAATTCATTAAGGATCTATTCGCTTATTTAGCTAGAGGTGGGTTTTTAAAAAATGCGATAAAGCTGGCAGGTTCGACAGCTTTGTCACAGGTAATTTTAGTACTTGCCTCATTGGTGCTGACAAGACTTTATACCCCCGAAGATTTTGGGATATTAGCTATTTTCATATCGTTATTTGGTCAAGCTGTCGTGTTGACAAGTTTTTGCTATGAGTGCTCGATTCCATTACCAAAAGAGGAAGATGAGGCGATCGATCTACTCATATTCTCACTCATTTTGACTGGGGTTACATCGACAATTGTCGCGATTACGATCGGTTGTTATGGGTACAATATCGCAATATGGGCAAAAGCCCCCACATCAGAGCCTTTTCTATGGCTTCTCCCAATCATTGTTTTTTTTGGTGGAATCTACCAAAACTTCAACTATTGGAGTCTCCGCGCAAAAGCTTTTGATTTGATTGCTCGGACGAAAATTGCTCAAAGTGCCTGGACGACAGGTACACAAATCACCATAGGATTAATCGCACATGGTGCATTAGGTTTACTAATTGGATATTTACTAAATCAAACAATAGGAACGTGGCAACAAGCTGTATTTTTTTTGAATAATAATCACCAGCGAATTAAGCTAGTCTCATTTATCAGAATATCTGTTGTTGCTCGTAAATACTTTAGCGATGCTATGACAACTACCATTTCATCTTTCATATATGCTTCTGGCTCTGCTGTTCCAGCATTACTATTGTCCTCGTTCTATGGTACGACAGCAGTTGGTTCATTTTCTTTGGCACAAAGAGTAACGAGTATTCCCGCTTTATTAATCAGTGCATCTCTTTCTCAGGTTTTTTTATCTCACGCCGCTGAAATGATTCGTACCGATCCAAAAGAGTTGAAACGGTTATTTCTAAAAACTAGTTTTTTACTATTTAGTGTTAGTTTACCGATCGGATTGGTACTCTTAACTAGTCCTTGGTTTTTTCCAATTGTCTTTTCTAAGATATGGCTAGAATCGGGTACTATGGCACAAGCAATGGTGCCGATGTTTGTTTCATCGATATCTATTGCTCCACTATCAATCCTACTCTGGGTTGGGAAACAAAGTTGGATGTTGATATGGAATATTGTGAGGCTTGGACTATTTAGTCTGGGTTTTTGGTTATCTTCTATTAATAATTGGTCTGCCACTACTGCCGTATTAATTTACAGTGTTATTACTGCCATGATGTATTTAGTTTTGTGGGGTTTGAATTTTTATTCGATTCAGTTATTAAACTCCAAAAAAACTGTATTAATAGATAGAAGCTAATTTCTATGAAAATATCATTATATGCTATTAAGTTTAAAACAATATTCCATTAATCTTTTCAATACTATTATTACTCAATCGTACTATCTAATCGAGGTTTGATCATGATTGTTGTCAAGATTCCTGATAGCTATGAGAAAGAACGTCGCTATATTTTGGCGGTGATATTTGGGGAGTTTTTAGGATTGGAAATTCAAGTTGAGGTTGGTGATTGCAAAAATACGATCGTTTTGCCGCAACCAGATCTACAGATCGAGATCGCTGATGTGTTGTTTGCTACGCCCATCAGCCAATGGTTACAACCTGAGTCATTACCATCGCAGCCACTGAAAATCTGGGATTTGGATCGTACAAACATCAGAGCTATGACAGTTACGTCACAAGTGCCAATTATTTATGGCGAAGATCCAGCCCGAGCAGATTTTTTTACTCAGTCAGAAGCACGAACTTATCTGGGAATCGATATTTTTGGTTCAGCATTTTTCATGTTGACACGTTATGAAGAAGTAGCAAAACCAGATCGAGATCCGATCGATAGGTTCCCAGCCACTGCATCTTTAGCTTATCAGGAAGACTTCCTCACACGACCGATTATTAATGAATACCTAGAGATTCTTTGGGCTTGTATGCTCCATTTCAACCCCAGTCTCAAACGCAAAAGACGCGAGTTTCAAATGGTTGTCAGCCATGATGTGGATGAGCCATTTCGATATGCCTTTAGTGGTGTTCGTCGGCTGATAAAACGTTGTGCTGGAGATATCTACAGACGGCATAGTCCAATATTAGCAGCCCAAAGTATTTTGCAAGCCATTCAGGTAAAGAGTGGTAATTATCATCTCGATCCTTGCAATACTTTCGATCTCATCATGGATATTAGTGAGAAAAATAATATCAAAAGTGCCTTTTATTTTATTGCAGATCGCACCCATAAAACTTTTGATGGAGACTACTCTATCGAGCATCCATTAATTCGCGATCTGCTCAGACGAATTCATGAACGCGGACATGAAATTGGTTTGCATACTAGCTATCATACTTATCAAAATCCCGCTCAAACCAAAAAAGAATTTGACATTCTCCAAAGAGTATGCACAGAAGAAGGTATCCAACAGCAAAATTGGGGGGGAAGACAGCATTGTTTGCGATGGGAAACTCCAACTACTTTTCAGAATTGGAATGATGCAAGACTAGATTATGATTCAACCTTATATTTTGCCGATGCAATTGGATTTCGTTGTGGAGTTTGCTATGAATTTACAACTTTTAATCTTAAAACTAGGATGCAACTAAAGCTTAAAGAGAGATCTTTGACTGTCATGGAATGTACTCTGTTGGATGAGCGTTATAGCAATGTGGGATCTGACCATATACATGTCATATCTACGATCGCCAATATCAAAAAATCTTGCAAAAAATTTGAAGGTGACTTTAGTATTCTATGGCATAACAACCGTTTCATAAGTTCGAGAGAAGTTGATATATACGAAAATGTAATTTCATAAATTGTAATAAATGATGGAGATATTCAACAGTAGTGAAGTACTTAATAGTAAAATGTAGAGTATCAAGAAATTTAATTATATGAAATATATCTTTTGTAAATATATGAGGATGTATTTTTGTTCCATTTATAGTAAGCCTTTACAAGTATATGAGAAAAGCTTTATTATTTGCATTTATTGCCTTTGGATTTGCTCCAATAACATTTTTGGTGAGTGATGCTTCTTTATCAAGAAGTGTTACGATAGTTTATCGAGCGACTGTTGTCATCTTTTGTATTGTTGAGTTCATTCTAGATCTACAATCTAAATCGACTAAAAATACTGGACTTACTAAATTTCGTCAGGAAAAAGATAGGCTAATCGATCGGGGTCAAACACCCTCTTACGATAACAACACTAGTACCGCTAAAATAGGATTATTTATATTTATCTCAATTTACTCTTTAAGACTTTTACATGATGTAATAAATGACTCAACTAATCAACTTCTAACAAAAGAACCACAGGAATATCTATTAATGTGGTTCTTAGTTTCTCTTATTCCAGCTTTTTATTTCATGAGAATTCATAGTCAATCCGATCTAAGGCTATGTTTATATACTAGTTACTTAGCACTAGTAATTGCGAGTATATTATCCATCTCAGTGCAAAGCTCTAGTACTCTATTTCAAGTGCAAGGACGACTTGCTAGTGAAGTAATTAATCCAGTTTCAGTGGGACATATTGGAACATCACTCGCTTCATTGAGTATTTTTATCTTTTTCAATAGTCATGCTAATTTGAGTAATAGCTATGTAAAATTTATATGTATTGTATGGTTAATGGTTGGCTTGTATATCCTATACTTATCTGCTTCAAGAGGACCATTTTTAGGATTTATTATTATTAATTTTTTCTCAGCCATCAGTTATTTTAGAAACCGTGATAGTCGAAAGAATGGGTTGCTCTTACTTTCTATTATTGCCTTGTCATCAGCCGTTGCTTTTACAACGGGATCGATCAATCCTGACAGTGCATTCTTTAGTCGAGTAATTGGTTTGGATGATGGAAAGAATATAGATTATACCTCGCAAAGCAACGAAGGAAGGCAAGACTTTTTCACAATTAGTATTAATCTGATTCTAAAGAGTATCCCTAATCTGTTTTGTGGGTTCGGAATAGAGCTTCCGGGGTTAGGTTACCCACATAATGTTATTCTTGAAGCCTTTATATCAACTGGAATTTTTGGCGGATTTATTTTTACTATGTTGTATGCTTATGTTTTGTTCAGATCAATTATTTTAGTTTTGAATCAAGATATATATCAATATTCATGGCTTGGAATTATATGTATCCAATATCTGGTTTCTGGTTTGTTATCTGGTAACTTGTATCAAGGGACAGTGTTATGGTATTTTATATTTGCTATTGTTGCATACGGTAATTCAGTGAGTCTTCATAAATCATCTATAAGAACATTAAAAACATGAAAGTACTACTTTTTTGGAGTTACTATGCTGAGTACAGTAAAATTTTTTATACGAAAAATACAAACTTGTCTAAACTATCGTACCAGCAACAATTAGATAAAATATTAGCAGATAATTTTGGGTGGCCACCAGCATTAGTTAAACGATTGGAGCAAATGGGTCATAACGTAGAGATACTCCTTGTAAATGTAGAGCCATTACAGCTTACCTGGGCAGAAGAGAATGGATTTGAATTCGATCCTAAAAACTGGCAATATACAATCCCTGCCGAACAAGTGAAGCGATTCTCTCCCGATATTATGTGGATAGGGTCAATGTTCAATTATTTTGGAGATTATCTAAGTCAGCTTAAACCATACTGTAAGCGAATTTTTGCGTGGGTGGCTTGCCCGATAACAAAGCAACTAGATCTATCTGACATTGATTGTATCTTAACGTCTCATTCCAATTATCAATCCTACTTTATAGAACAAGGCAAAGCCTCGGAAATAGTTCTTCCATCTTTTGAAGAGAATATATGCTCTGGAGCGACAAGTGAGTCCCGTGATATAGACTGTAGTTTTGTGGGCGGGTTATCGTGGGCGCATATCGAAAGAATTGAAATCATCCAAGCATTGGCAAACAAGACCCCCATTCAGATCTGGAGCGACTACCCAAAGTTTGTCTCTAGAGGAATTTTCGATCCAAAATTTTGGAATGCCTATTTAAAACTACGAAGTGTCAAGTCTAGGCTGAATCCGAGCGTTTGGGGGATGGATATGTACAGGGTGCTCGCTAGATCGAAAATCACGATCAATGTTCATGCTGAGGTAGCATCAGGATTGGCGGGGAATATGCGAATGTTTGAAGCTACGGGAATGGGAGCCTTGCTCCTCACTGAGGATGCACCAAACATCAGAGACATATATGAACCAGGTGAGGAAATAGTAACCTATAGCAATGTTGCCGATCTGATCGACAAGATAGCGTATTATATAGATAGACCTGAAGAACGAAAAGCGATCGCTCAAGCGGGACAAGCTAGAACCCTGAAAGATCATAGTACGGTTCAACGAGGTAAGGAATTAATAGACATATTTACTCGATATCTCAGCTAAAGTAGTGAAGGCTCGGAAGATATATAATTGTGGAGGCGAACATGATCTGGAAAGTCAAAGAAGCACAGGATAAATTCCCCGAACTTATTAATGCTGCTGAGGTGGAACCTCAATCGATTTACGATCGAGATCGGCTTGTTGCCGTACTTGTAAAGCCTGTAACATTTCAGAAATTTCTCGATTGGCAACAAAGTCAGCCTCTAAGTTCCCTCGCTGAAACATTTACTTTACTCACAGAAATTTGTGAAGAGGAAAATTATGTGTTCGAGGTTCCTGCTAGAATCGATCGCTCTAATCCCTTTGATTAAATAAATAATGACAATTCTTTGCGATACTAACATCATTAGTGAACTAGCAAGGCCTCGACCAAATCCAGATGTAGTTGCGTGGAGTCAGGAGCTTGAATCTATCGCTATTAGTGTTATCACTCTCGACGAAATTACCTATGGATTAACGGCGAAGCCTAATCTTCGCGTTCAAGCTTGGTTCGACCGATTTCTTTCAGAATATTGCTCAACTTTACCAATTGATGAGGCAATTGCGAAGGAAGCGGGACAATTACGGGGACAGTTGCGAACACAGGGGAAGCCTCGAACACAAGCGGATATCTTAATTGCAGCTACCGCCAAAGTTCATCAACTTACATTGGCTACACGCAACACTCGTGACTTTGAAGGTTGTGGTATCGTCTTGCTCAATCCTTTCGATCTTGCGTCTTCCTAAACTAAGAACGATGGTTCATACAAGTATCGACGATCCGATCGACAAGATAGCGTACTATATAGATAGACCGCAAGAACGAAAAGCGATCGCTCAAGCGGGACAAGCAAGAACTCTCAAAGATCATAGTACGGTTCAACGAGGTAAGGAATTAATAGACATATTTACTCGATATCTCAGTTCATAAGTTTCCCCAATTTTGGGAAGGTGGCGATTTATTATGACAACTACTACTACTTCAAAACAAGCACTACCTAGAGATTCTGGCATGTCAGACAATAGAATCTCTTTCTACAAGAATACTATCGATCAATGGATTGTAAATAAAAGTGCCTCTATATTAGTCGTTGGCGGTGGTGATACAGATCGAGATGTCCTTCATGGCATAGGCTTTACAAATGTTATTATCTCCAACCTAGATTCTCGGCTCAAAGGTGACGAATTTGCACCCTATCAGTGGAGTTTTCAGAAAGCTGAAGATTTAAGTTATGGTAAGGCAGAATTTGATTTTGTCGTAGTTCATGCTGCACTGCACCATTGTGAATCCCCTCATCGAGCACTTTTAGAAATGTATCGAGTTGCTAAAATTGGATTAATCGCTTTTGAATCTCGCGACAGCTTACTGATGAAGTTTTTGGCTAAAGTGGGCTTAACTCCAGATTATGAGCATGTAGCTGTATACTATAATGACGGTAAATTTGGTGGTGTTAATAATACTCACATTCCAAACTATATATACAGGTGGACAGAACGAGAAATCGAAAAAACGATTAGCACCTATGCCCCTTTTGCTAAACATAAGTTTGATTATCAGTATGATAATGATACTCCTGCTGGACCAAGGCTAGAAAAAAAATCTCTCAACAGGATAATCATCTTATTCGTAAAACCATTCTATCAAATATTTACTGTCTTATTTCCAAAACAACAAAATCTTTTTGCTTTCTGTGTTAGCAAACCCGATCTCGTAAATGACTTGCATGAGTGGCTAGAAATAAAGGATGGGGAGATCGCATTCAATTACCATTGGGCGCAAGGAAAATACAAATAATAGATAAGTCGGTAGGTGCAATTATTGATAAAATTGATTATGCCTGAAATTTAGATGCTGAGAACCGATCGCCCGATGAAATATCTTATATTTAATTATGCCTATCTACTTATTATTTAGATCGAGAATTGAAGATGCTATCAAATATATTTAACTTTAAACAATTTATTATCGGTAGTATGTTAGCTGAAGCTAATATATCTAAATCAGCTTCGCTTAACTTTACGCGAGTGAGAGGTAGAGAAGGGTGTAAACTATTTATAGGAGACCGATCGATTGTTTCAGCATATATTTATTTTGAAAGAACTAATGCCAGTATTTCGATCGGAAGTGAAACTTTTATTGGAAAGTCTCGCATCTTATCCGCCTCTGATGTCGTTATCGGCAATAATGTTCTAATTTCATCAGGAGTTACTGTCGTCGATCACAATTCCCACAGTATAGCTTATTCAGAGCGTTCATCAGATGTTTTGGATTGGAAAAATAGTAAAAAAGATTGGTCGAATGTCATTTGCAAGCCAGTTCTAATATCAGATAAATCTTGGATTGGATTTAATTCCATTATACTCAAAGGTATAACTATCGGCGAAGGCGCGATTGTTGGAGCTGGTTCGGTTGTTACTAAAGATGTTCCTCCTTGGACGATAGTTGGTGGTAATCCAGCAAAAATTATTAGGGATATTCCTGAAAATGAACGATAGTAAATTTCAAACATGGGAAGATGCAGTCACTTGGCTGATATCCCAAGCAGAGCAAGACGAAATAGTTCAAGCCTGTTACTACGATCCTCCTCTAAAAGCTGCTGCCGATCGATATTGGCAGAGTAGTGAATGGCAAGCAATTCGAGAATTTTTGCCAGCAACTCAAGGTAAAGCTCTCGATATCGGGGCAGGAAATGGCATTGCTAGTTATGCTCTCGCCAAAGATGGTTGGCAAGTATCCGCGCTTGAGCCGGATGCGAGTGACTTAGTTGGTGTCGGAGCAATTCGTGAATTAGCTAGTGAATACAATCTTGCCATTGATACCGTTCAAGAATTTGGCGAACAACTGCCTTTTGCTGATAATTGCTTTAAGCTGGTATTTGCTCGACAAGTATTGCATCACGCGCAAGATTTATCGCAACTATGTCGAGAAATTTATCGAGTTTTAGAACCAGGGGGAGTATTTATTGCCGCAAGAGATCATGTAATTTCCAGAAAAGCCGATCTACCTAAATTCTTTGAGGTTCATCCCTTGCACCAGTTATATGGTGGTGAAAATGCTTACTTGAAAGCTGAGTATATTCAAGCAATTGAATCCGCCAATTTGAAGGTAAAGCGAGTGTTCGATGCTTTTGATAGTCCAATCAACTACTCCCCTTATACAACAGAAAGACTCAAACAGAAAGTGTCTACACATCTGAATGCCTTATCTGCGATTGGGATAACGAGTATATTATTAAATAATGCTATCTTTCCCTATACACTGAAACTCTTGAGCAAACTCGATCGTCGTCCTGGAAGACCAGTGACTTTTATTTGTTACAAGCTATAAATATAAAAAAACTGGTGGATGATACGATATTTTTATTTAATTTCATAACAAGCTCGTTCGATAGATCGAAGAAAAACTTCTTTAATCAATAATCAAAGACAAATGAAAAATCAAGAGACATTTTACCCAGAAGCCTTATTTGGCAATTTCACAGATTGTGATGGAACGATTGCATTTTTTAGTCGAGTCAATGCACTAATAGACCCGTCATTTGTAGTCCTTGATGTTGGCTGTGGAAGAGGTGCTTATAACGAAGATCCGGTAATATTCAGAAAAAATCTGAGAATTTTAAAAGGGAAAGCTGCCAACTTAATTGGCATCGATCTCGATCCAAATGCTCAGGTAAATCCTTTTTTAGATGATTTTCGGCTCATCGAAGGGGATGTTTGGCCAATTGAGGATGATTCGATCGATCTCATTGTCTGTGATAATGTTTTAGAACACGTTCCGAACCCAGATTTGTTATTTGCGGAAATTCGTCGAGTCTTGAAAAATGGGGGCTATTTATGTATTAGAACTCCAAATCAATGGAGCTATATTGCTATATTATCATCACTTATCCCTAATAAATATCACTCAAAGGTAATAGCTTTTGCTCAAGATGGACGAAAAGCTGAAGATGTTTTCCCAACTGTTTATAAATGCAATAGTGTTAGGAAGTTAAAGAATATGATGATAAAAAATGGTATGAAAAGCGTGGTGTATGGTCATGAACCCGATCCAGCTTATCTAGCCTTTTCGCCAATAACTTATTTGTTTGGAGTTATGTACCAAAAAATTTCACCTCAATTTATCAAGTCAGAATTATTTGCATTTGGTCAAATTGCTAAATAATAATGATTTTTGTGTGTACTATGCCAGGGAATAGATTCCTGGTTTGCATCGCGAGAGTCTTTAGATTCCTTTTAAGGCTACCGTGGTTACACTCTCTATCGAGGCGAAAACCCCAGAAATACCCCTAAAGCCCCCTTGGAAAGGGAGTTGGGGTATTTAGATCTCAAAACGAAGTCTAGCAGACTTGTGTATACACGGTAGCTTTTCAAGGGCGGGATCCCCCTTTTTAAGGAGGATTTTCCAGGGTTTGCGAGTGCGATATTATATTTTTCAAAATGAGTAATTGTCAGTATTATTATTTAATTTACCATGAAAGATCCTGCCGTCAATAATTCGCTTCAGTCAATGTATGATGATTATTATAATGATAATAATGGAACTCTTGTCAAAAGAGAATTAACAGCATTAGAGACAGTCAATCATATCCAATCCATATATGATATTGCAAAATTAGACAAAATTATAGATATTGGGGCTGGTGAAGGTAGCCTTCTAGAATGTTTGTCAAAATTAAATTATAATTATCAACTTTATGGAGTTGAAATATCAAAAAGTGGCGTTGAAACGATCGAGTCTAAAAAAATATCTAAACTTGTTGAAATTTTGCAATTTGATGGTTACAAAATTCCCTATCCTGACAAATATTTCGATCTAGCTGTTTGTATACATGTTCTAGAGCATGTAGAACATGAGCGATTATTTCTTAATGAGCTAAAAAGAATTGCAAAACGTGTAATCATAGAAGTGCCCCTGGAGCATACTTTTGAACTCAGTCGTGCGATTAAAGTTTCTGGGCCACATGGTCATATTAATTTTTATACCCAGGGTACATTTCTCAATCTCATTGAAACTTGTTCGATAAAAGTAGTTAATTTTCGAGTACTAACATTTAGTCAACAGTTTGAATGTTTTATATCGGGTAAATTAGTCGGATTGTTAAAACACAGCATTAGAAATATGCTACTAGCTCTAATACCTAAATTAGCACCTAGTCTGATGGTATACTTCTGTATAGTAGTGTGTGAAGATTCTAGCAACGCAACTTCTGAGTAAAGTCGATTATCTGATTATTAGAGGTAATACCAAATTATGCAATATCAAATTTTCGTGGAAAGTCCATCTCATCAGCATTTTGTAGCTTCAGTTATCGGAATGCCGACAATTGCGGTAGGAGGTGATACAGAGATGGAAGCGATCTCTAATGCCAAAGCCGCACTCAAATCTCAACTAGCTAAAGGTAAAGTAGTAACAATCGATCTTGATGAGCTGGGGAATCTCGATCCTCAACCTACTATACCCATCCAATATGCAGGCATATTTGAAAACGATCTAGATTTTCAAGCGATCGTCCATGAAATTGCCATCGAACGTACATCAGAAGATGATTCTGAAGTCGATCCAGCTTATTATTCATAGAGGTCGATCTATTGTCTCTATATATGTTGGATACAGACCACGTATCGCTAATTCTCTCAAATCATGCACAAGTTACGGCAATTGCGGCGATCGCCTTATCATTAAATCTTCCCATTGCCACTCGCAATCGCCGTAATTTTGAGTTGGTACCAAATCTCCAAATTATCGATTGGACAATTTGAAATTAGATTCTTCGATCGCAGCTACCACATCTATTTCAACAAATCTAGATCATATTATGAAAGATACCGCAGTCAGTCAACATTTACTAGACAATTATAAGGACTATTATGAAGATGGGAATAATCCAGAAGGTGATGCCTATTGGCGTAAAATAGGCGCAATTCCAAAAGTAGATAATATAGTTAATTTATGTGGTAGCTATCCCCATCGTTCGATCGTCGAAATTGGTGCTGGAGAAGGCTCAGTTCTTCAAGAACTATCATCGCGAGAATTTGCCGAAGAGTTGTACGCGATCGATATCTCTGAATCGGGAATCGCCAAGATTAGAGAAAAACAGATTAAAACGCTCAAAGAATGCAATACTTATGATGGTTATACCATTCCCTATCCAGATGAACGGTTCGATATTGCAATTCTCACCCATGTGGTAGAACATCTAGAGAATCCTCGAATGCTCATTTATGAGGCTAGTAGAGTCGCCAAACACTTATTTATCGAAGTTCCGCTGGAACATACCATCAGACTACCCAAAGACTTTGTATTCAATCGAGTCGGACATATCAATGAATACACTCCTACCACTATCCGCCGATTAGTCCAGACTTGCAATTTAGCAATCTTGGATCAAGTAGTCACAAATCATTCCAAAGCCGTTCATATCCACCCAGAAGGTAAAAGTAATGCAATCAACTATGAAATCAAGAAGTATTTACTCAAGCTACTCCCTCAAGTAGCTGTGACTCTATTCACATACAATTCTGCATTGATATGTGAAAGAATAAAGCTTAATTAAAACAATATTTGAAAATAAAATTTTCTCAATATGAAGCGTATTTTAATAACTGGTGGAGTAGGTTTTATCGGTTCGGCATTAGTCCCAGAACTATCACCCCAAGGCTATGATGTCTACGTCTTAGATAATCTTTCTTTTGGCAAACGTGAATTGATAAATATTCCTGACGATCGATTTATTCTCGCGGACATCACCGATCGGCATCTCATCCAGGAAGTAATGATGAAGATAAAGCCCCAGTGGGTTATTCATCTTGCAGCGATTCACTTTATTCCCTACTGCAATCAAAATCCCTACGAATCAGCAAATATTAATATTCAAGGCACACTGAATATCTTAGATGCCGCTAAAAAAATAGATTGCTTAGAAAAACTTCTATTCGCTTCTACTGCGGCTGTATACCCAATTGTAGATACACCAATTGCGGAAACTTCTACAACCAACCCATTAGATATTTATGGACTCAGTAAGTTAGCTGGAGAGAGACTAGTTAATGAGTTTTATCTTGAGACTCATATTCCCAGTATTATCTGTAGATTTTTCAATGCTTTCGGGCCGAGAGAAACAAACCCTCACCTCATCCCAGAAATTCATCGTCAAGTAGTCAGTGGAAAACGGAAAATTCAATTAGGAAATTTAGATCCAAAGCGAGATTTTATTCATACATCAGATATGAGTTCTGCTTTGAGACTATTGTTAGAGAAATTTGATACAGGCATAGATACATTTAATATTGGTAGCGGGATAGAATATTCCGTGAGAGAAGTAGTCAAAGCATTTGAATGCGCGATCGGCGAATCGATCGAGATTGAAGTAGATCCCGCACGAGTGAGGAAAGTAGAGCGACAACATTTGTGTGCAGATATCCATAAGTTAACTAATTTTTTAGCTTGGCAACCTTCGATCGGTCTCAATGCTGGAATTCAACAATTAATTGACGATCCTGATACCGCATTAGCCTAAAACGATCTCAAATCAGCAAATTTTCAATTCATAATCTAGAGCAAAAACTACAGAAATGGAACGGCCGATTGCAATTAACATCAATCTCTCTACCTCTGGTAGTCGTCTAGGCGGTGCTGCTATTGCAGCAGGGTTCCATTGTCGTTACATGGCAAAATCCTTTCCCATCGAACTCTGGAGGATGTGGGATAAAGATGAAGATTTTTATATTGAAAATTTGAAGACAACAAATTTTACTAGTAAGACAAAATTTAGTTTGATCGATCGAATACTACCCAGAAAACTTAGATCGTTATTACTAGACAGTGATATTTGCGATCGAGTGATGTCAGATCCTCCTCAACTTATTCATCTACACAATCCCATTCCTAGCTTTGCATTTGAGAAAATTGTCAAGAAAGCATCAGAAGCTGGAATTAAGGTAGTTGCATCAACTCATGGATTTTATGAAATGATGTACCCAAACTATGGATTAAAACCATATGAAAAGTTTTTGTGGAAGCAAACCGTAACAAAACCCGTCGTTAGATCCCTCAAGCATCTAGATGGGGTTTTTTCTCTTTATCCTGGAGAAAAGCAAATGCTAGTAGATCTGGGAGTTTCCGAAGAAAAAATTCACTTAGCCCCAAATGGAGTAAATCCATTTTTTCTCACCCCATCCACAAAAGAAGAACAAGATAAATTAATCGAAAAATTTAATATATCCCTCGACAATCCAATTATCTTATTCATTGGAAATCACACTGCAAATAAAGGCTTACCAACTGTAATGGAGACAGCTAGTAAACTAGCTCATCCTGCTACATTTATCGTCGGTGGAAAACTACTTACTCCTGATGAACCAGCGCAGTGGCGTGCTAAGTTCCCTACGAATAAGTTAGCTAATGTAATTTTTACAGATTATCTCACCGAGATCGAACAGAGAGCATTATATCAATTAGCAGATCTATTGCTCTTTCCCAGTTTAGCCGATACTTTACCATTAACGATTATTGAAGCTATGGCAACGGAGCTACCCACAATCGCTTATGATGTAGGTGGGATATCTTATCAACTGCAAGATGGTTGTGGAATCTTGGTCGAAGTAGGTGACTTTACAGGTTTTCTAAATGCTGTAGAACGGCTAATAGCCGATCCTTCCATGGGATCTCAAATCGCCAAAAAAGCCAAGCTCAGACAAGAAACCATTTTTGCTTGGGAAAAAACAGCCAAGCTAACGATCGATATTTACAACAAAATCATAGATGGTAACTAAGGAAAGTCCACAAAACGATCGATCCTTTATGTTCGGAATAATTATAAGCCAGTAGCCTTCTATAGTTTCCTTGTTGTCGGATCATTGTAATGCAAGCATAGGAATGAAAATATGTAGATTGGTTTAAATCTCAATATTAACCTATCCTTAGAAGGTATCTAATGTCAACAATCAATCGCCGAAATTTTATTTATCTATTGTCTTTGACAACATTTATGTTGACGCAAAGAAGATCGATCGCCCAACCAATTCCTCCAAGTTGGGATTCGATCCGTAAGCTCGATATGAAAGGAAATTTAAAAGCATTTTGGAATGTTTATGGTGGTGAAAATAGCTATACTCAACAGCAAGCTGTCAATCATGGCTTCAAACTAGCTACAGCTCCCAATAGCTATGCTGACTATCCTGGGAAACAAAAGGAAAATATTTACTCTTTTTTTAAAACTAAAAATAATAATCCCTGGATGAAGCCAGATTTCTTTGAGCGAATAGTAAAAAGAAATATTAAAACTGCAACTCATTATGAATCTATTTCCGTTCACGATCTAGAAATTAGTTTCGACCCAGATATTCTCACATTATGGGAAAACCCTAAATTAAGAGAGTTATCCAAGGCAACAAATATTGAAGATTTTGCTGAAAGCTATTATCGAGAATGGGCAACATGGTTGTCGCTACCTTGTCAATGGGCTAAGGAAATGTATCCACAGCAGCCTGTCGGAATATATGGTCCTCAAGTTTTTAACCGCGACTATTGGGGATTTTCCAAACCATTAGATCTAAAACAAACGCATACTTTAGATCTTAAATTGTGGAAGTATATAGATCCATATGTGGATTTTTACATCAGTAGTGTTTATATTCTCTATGACTTGCCAGGTTCAATTTATTATCTAGCTGCGAATATTGAAGAGAATTATCGTCTAAGTCGAAACTATAGCAAGAAGCCTCTATATGCTTATCTGTGGCTAAGGTATCATGATAGTAATCAAAAAGCCGCAAATCAGGAATTAGCTCCCTATCTAGCGGAGGCTGCCGCCGTCATTCCCTTTTTTACAGGAGCTAAAGGTATTGTACTGTGGGGTTGGGAGCCAAAATCTAAAGGACAATACTATCATCGCCTGCCCATTTTCATGGATAGTCTCGGTCGAGTAGCAGACTTATCTGATAAGATAGACAGGGCAGAATTAATTATCGATCGACCAGCCGAAAAATTGTGGCGAGAAAAAGCACCTCTGATTCGCAAACTAAAAGTCAGTACGAGTGAATGGATTATTATGGCAGTCTATCCTTGGCAAAATGACGGCGATCTAAAGATCGTAACTGTTAATTGTGGGAATCAATCGGTTGAGCTAGAAATTTCGGGCAAGCATACGGAAATCTATCATCTTCAAAGAGGTAATTTAGAAAAAATATCAATTCTTTCCGCCTGAATATATTAAGTTATGCCTCAATATATTCAGGTGAGATCGAGGCATATTTTATTACTTTTGGTGTAAATCTTATGACTGATGATAGCTACTATAAATAGCTAAATCCTGGACTTTGCGAATAAAGAAACAATAGAGATATATCCCCGACTTCTTAGAGAGATCGGAGATATATCTCCATTGCAATATAATGTCATCACAGAAATTTCAGCTTCTAAGCGTTCTTAGTATACTCAATTGACACTCCCCGCGATCGGTCTGATTTCACATTCGATCGAATGGTTAAGAAACCCTGTACAATAGATACTAAATACCTATACCTCGATCGAATGAAGTTTGGATAGTATTTCAATGACAGGCAGATTTAGATAATGGACAATCCAACGGCAATTAATATCAATCTATCTACCTCTGGTAGCCGTTTAGGTGGTGCGGCGATCGCCGCCGAGTTTCACAGTCGGCAGATGGCAGAGTTTTTTCCTGTGGAACTTTGGCGGATGTGGGATAGCGACGAGGAGATGTACCTTGGCAAACTCAAAGTCATAAATTTTACCAGCAAAACTAAATTTGATTTTTTGAATATCTCTGTACCACAAAAACTGAGATCATTTTTTTTAGATAGTGATATTTTAGAACGAGTCACGATCGCCTCTCCAAAAATTATTCACCTGCACAATCCACTCCCCAGCCTAGCTTTCGAGAAAATAGCCAATAGAGCTTCACAGTCTGGCATTAAAGTTGTGGCATCAACCCACGGTTTTTATGAAGTTATGAATCCTAACTATGGTCTGAAGAGCTATGAAAAATGGCTCTGGAAAAAGGGTGTTACGAAACCAATTACTAATTCATTTAGGCATATAAGCGCATTTTTGTCTGGTTATCCCGCTGAACAAGAGATGCTGATAAATTTAGGCATATGTGAAGATAAAATTCATCTTGCACCTAATGGCGTTAATCCATTTTTCCTCACTCCTCCAACTCGATCGGAACTAGATGCAGTTATCAATAAATTTAACCTGTGTTTGAATCATCCAATTCTTCTATTCATTGGCAATCATACTGCAAACAAAGGACTCGATACTGTCATCAAGATAGCTAGTCAATTATCATTTCAATGTACAGTAGTAGTTGGGGGAAAATTACTAACTCCAGATGAACCACAACAGTGGAAAGAACGATTTACACCTAATGAATTAGTCGATATAGTATTTACAGATTATCTAACAAATCTCGAACAGAGAGCATTATATCAATTAGCAGATCTATTGCTCTTTCCTAGTTTAGCAGATACCCTCCCACTGACGATTATCGAGGCGATGGCAACTGGGCTACCCACGATCGCGTATGATGTTGGTGGGATATCTTATCAACTGCAAGACGGTTGTGGTATTTTAGTAAAGGTAGGTGACTTCAGCGGATTTCTCACTGCGGTAGAAAAAGCAATATCAAATCCAGAAATGCGATCTGAAATTGCCAAAAAAGCCAAGCTCAGACAAGAAACTATTTTTTCTTGGGGGAAGACAGCTAATATCACGATCGATATATATAAAAAAATAATTGGTAGTAACTAAGAAATCCTCGGAAAATATTATGTTGAAGCAAGTGTAGTGAAGCCAGAATTATGAATAACATAGTGCTCGTATCTCAAGTATTTTATCCAAATGCTTGTGCCACCAGTAGCCTCCTGACAGAATTAATGCTCAACCTTCAAGATGAGAATAATAAAATAACGGTAAAATGTGGGTTTCCTAATACAGTCAAAGATGATTTAGTCGATCGATCTGAAAACTATAATGGGATAGATATTTATCGTTGTGGTATTAGACTTGACTCAAAAGCTGGACTGTGGCAACGAATCGTATCCTATCTATTCTATTTGATTCATGCTGGCTGGCAACTATTATTTGTACAACAAAAAGATATTGTCATCGGCGTAACTAACCCGCCATTTTTGTCAATTCTATTGATGATAGTCTCAACAATTACTGGTTGTGGCTATTATTTTATTATCCATGATGTGTATCCTGAAGGATTGGTTGCTGTCGGTAGACTCAAAGAGAAATCATTAATCACAAAGACATGGCACGCTCTCAATCGATCTAGTTACCGACGTGCGAGCAAATTGGTAGTTTTGGGGCGAGATATGAGAGATTTACTCATTCAAGACTATGGAGTTGAGCTGGGGAAAATTGAATACATTCCCAACTGGAATATAACTTCAACAAATCTACTTAGTCCCTTTGAAAAAAACGATCTCGCTCTTAAACTAGGCATCCAATCTAAATTTGTGGTGCAATATTCTGGAAATATGGGACTATGGCACGATATCGATACCTTTATTCGTGCAGCCGCTCAACTTCAAACCAATCCAGCGATCCAATTTTTGTTTATAGGTAATGGAATTCGTAAACAAAACGCATATCAATTAGCCCAAGAACTAGAATTGACAAATATCATCTGGATGGATTTTGTACCCAAAGAGCAGCTTAGTACTAGCCTTTCGTGCGCTCATGTGGCTTTAATTTCCCTCAATAGCGGATTGGAAGGGATAGCAGTACCTTCTAAACTATATGGAATTTTGGGGTCAGGAAGAGCCATTTTAGCCCAAGTTCCAGCAGCATGTGAGATTGCTTACACAGTTACTGAAGAAGAATGTGGATTTGTGATTCCGCCAGGGGATGTAGATGGGTTGGTAAATCGAATTAGAGAATTGGAACTCGATCGAGATCTTACCAGCCGGATGGGGGCGCGTTCATTCCAAGCATATCAATCTAAATATACGATCGAAACTATTGCTAAACAGTTTCAAAAGATGCTAGAAATCGAACCTAGATCGGGGCGGGCACACTTCGGCTCCGCTCAGTGCCCGCAAGACCACGACCCTATAGGTTAATTGTAAGGACTATTCGCTCAAAATCGACAATTTACAATCCTCAACCCATAAATGTACTCGGAGTAATGTAAATAACATCTACAAACTCGTCTCGCAAATGTCCAAAATCTAAATCCATCGTCAACAACTTACATTGATAAACCGAAGCAGTCGCCGCAATCCATAGATCGTTCTTACCCATCTTAATCGCCGAAAAATTACTCGCTCTTGTCAAGTGCTTACCTTTACTATAACAATCGATTTCCACGTATCTATCGATTATTTCTGGTACATTAATATCCAAAATTACCAAGCGAAATAGTAATTCTTCCATCTTGGCTCGACGATTATCACCCCATCTAAATTGAATACTCAAAGACCGGATTTCTGCCAATGTTACGAGACAAATAGACTCTTCGGCACCAGACAAGTCAAAAATATTTTGGAGCTTGGTACTCGATTGTCCATCCCGAAGAATCTGCAACAGAATATTTGTATCGTAAATTATCCGCAACTTTATTTATCCTCTTTCAATGCCTGAAGCATCGCCGCAAACTCGTCATCGGTAAATTCGATACTTCCCGCATGTTGGAGAAAAGTACTCTTATAGCCAATACTCTTGAGATAGTTATCTAGTCCGACTTCTAGAGCTTTTTCAGCTCGCTTACCAGAAATTGTCAAGATTTTCTTGCGATTATTTTTCTTACTCATAGTTGAATAGACCTCCTATTATTCCGCTCTATTCAATTTTAACTCATTGCCGATCGATCTCCACATAGTCCCGCCAATCCAACCCCACCAAATAACACGTAGATGAGAGCGTAAGTTTCGAGACTATGTTTTTTGCTCGATCGAGAATCTGATATACTATTGGTGCTGGTAGATCGTGAGGAATATTCCTACGATCGTCCAGATCGATCGAGTGTAAGCAAAGCCTAATCGATCCTTTGTAAATTCGATCGCATCTAGAATATAATGGCTTAATTCCCCTAACTCGTTCCGATGACTAGATTTCCCCATGACGAATTTGCCAAAGGGTTTTTAGAATCTTTATTGTCACCTTTTGGCGAAGTCCAAACATCATTTAAAATTAGTTCTGAAGTTCGAGAAGTCGATGTCTATTTTCAACCCAATCTTTCAATTCAACCGATTACGGAATTAGGACTGTTGGGTAAGATTGCGAAAACTAATTTTGTACTGGAACCGTTTCGGAATCCACCAACAATTTTTCAGATTCGGGCTTGTATGGGAAAGCTATTCGATTTACACGCCAATCTGATTCGGGAAACTAAAAGAATTAAACAACCGGAACCAGACAATGCAGATTTACCGATGCTGTGGATTTTGGCTCCTACGCTTTCAAAACTGATTTTAGCTGAGTATATGGCGACGTTGACGACGGAATTTGTCACAACCGGAGTATATTTGTTACCTCCTGGTTGTAAAACGGGGATTATTGTGATTCATCAGTTACCAAAAATCCCTGATACTTTGTGGTTTAGATTGTTGGGGAAGGAGCGAGTACAGTCGAATGCTATTAAGGAAGTAGCTGCACTTCCTCAAGCTCATCCCTGTCGTCAAGATGCACTTTCTTGGTTGGGAAATTTAAAGGTTATACTGGAAGCTAGAGAGATTAAGGATCCAGAGGAGGAAGATCTGATGATGCAGTTGTCGCCGTTATTTCTGGAGAAGCTTGAAGCTGCCGAGTTGGTTGGAGAGCAGCGTGGAGAGCAGCGTGGAGAATTGAAGGGCAAAAATCAAGGGCGTGTGGAGGAAGCCAGAGCGTTAGTCATTAGACAGCTAACTCGGAAGTTGGGGAATGTTACTCCTGAACTGGTGACTAAAATTGAGACTCTACCTCTAGAGCGAGTAGAATTGTTAGGTGAGGATCTTTTAGACTTTAGCTCGACTGCCAATTTAGAGCAGTGGTTGGCATACTTTTAATTTTCGATATCGATCCTTTGTAAATTCCATCGCATGTAGAAATACCATCTACATCACTAGTATCATGCGATCGAGTTTGCCATATCGCTCGCATTATTCAGCCATTTATTTCAAGTTATTCATTCATTCCGAAGGTTAAAACAGGAGTCAAATATGTGATTTAGGAATGAGGATTTAATAATCTACAACTTTGCGCTCATCGCAATCTGTGCAATTCTCCTTGGGTAGGGGCAATTCATGAAGCGGCGTTTTTATTCAGGGGGAACCCCTGAATAAAAAAACGACAAGACATTGCCCCTACCCAAGGAGAATTACAAGTTATTTAGTTCTCATTCCTTAGCTGTAAGGGCAGCTTACCGTATTGCCTTAACTCTTATTGACTATCTCAAGCTCAAAAATTCCTGCAAATCTGGTAATGATTTGGTGCCGGACTAAATTGGGATCGATATTTGGGATAAAGTTGGACATACTAGTAACGGATCGATCGACAATTCCGCAAGGAACGATCCGATCGAATCCACTCAAATCTGGGCATACATTGAGCGCGAAACCGTGCATGGTAATCCACTTACTAACTTTAATGCCGATCGCCGCAACTTTTTGTCCATCGATCCATACTCCTGTCAAACCATCGATTCTTGCTCCAGTTAAATTATGTAGAGCCAACACACTGATGATCACTTGTTCTAGTTGACGAAGATACCAGTGTAAATCTTGTTGGTGATAGCGGAGATTGAGGATTGGATAAGCTACAATTTGGCCTGGACAATGGTAAGTTACTTCACCACCACGCTCGATCCGATATAGGGCGTATTGAGGATCTTGAGGATTCTCCAAGGGAGAGGCTACGCCAACGAATTTGAGATGTTCTAAGCTAGAACCTGTACCGAGTGTGTAGACGGGAGGATGTTCGAGCAAGATTAATACATCCGATCGATCTGGGTGTTCGATTCTTTCTTGTTGAAGGGATTTTTGCCACTCCCAGGCGGTTTGATAATCAATGATGCCGCAATTGTATATTAAGCATTGACGATTCGATCGGTCTTGACTCATTTTAAATGTCAACAGCTTACTTGACTAAAATTACTCACATCTTGAAATAGTACGAAAGCACTAGTATTTGACGTAGATCGGGGCGGGCACTGTTCCCGCGCCCCTACGTGATTAAATTGTAGGGGCGCGAGCTT
>JANMEL010000276.1:0-5283 GCA_031376885.1 Chamaesiphon sp. OTE_70b_metabat_96
CTAAGTATACTAAAAATGCTGAGAAATTGGACTTTTTAGAATTACGCGATAGCGATCCTAAATGAGAATCTAGGTCTTTGTTTTCCTAATATATAAATTTAAACAGTAACCATACTAGGTAATGCAGGATCGAAATGTAATACCATTAATCGATCGGCACGCAATCCTATAGACTCATAAGTACGCCCTTGTCGGTCGCTAAACTCGACTTCAAATGCCGCTCCATTTGCTAATATTTCTACCACTGTACCAACTTGTCCCTGACATAAATTATATTCGGGAAGATCGATCGTCAAAGCTACTACATCCAAAAGATTAATGCTCATCACGTTCTATTTGATTTATAAAGGGTAACAGGTAGTTAACTTGGGTATCTCTGAATCTTGTTCGATTATCCAACCGCTTCGCAAGACAGCACTTTTATCTTGCCACTCGATCGTAAAATCTAGAGTATAACGCTGTCCAAATTCATCTCGCCGTTGTAATTGAGACTCTTGGGTGGTAATTACTTCTAGCAATATTTGGCGCAAATCATCAGCATCATCAACGGTCATTCCTAGTATTGATGAAAATAGTCGAGCTTTGTGTTTTCCGTTGTCATGATTGGGGTTGAGGCAGTAATCACGTAACTTACGAATATCGACAACTGCATTTGCTGCATTGGGAATGAGCATTGAAATAGTAAAAATGACCTGTGAATAATATAATAACTTAAATTTGGTAGAGACGGCGCACGATCGATCCTAATCCATGTGCGCCGTCACTCAATTCAATTAATCACTACCTCTCAACTTATCCAACACGCTACGATCTTCCAGCGTCGAAGTATCACCAGATACCTCTTTCCCTGCTGCTAAATCGCGCAATAGTCGGCGCATAATTTTACCCGATCGAGTTTTGGGTAGTGCTTCGGTAAAGATAATTTCACCAGGAGTGTGATGGTTATTTGGCATTCAAGGATCTATAGTTTTTGCAAAACAGGGATTGAGATAGTTAGAATTTCGTCTAGTCCTAGTAAAATAACTGCTGATGCAATCGATCGAATCGCCCAAACTAATCTACCTGCCTTTACATCTCTGAATTCATTTAAAACTAGGAGCGTTTCATTTTCAAGATAATTAACTAAAGCTGTTAAATAATCTTCTTCTTCAGCAAGATTCCATTCATCTTCAAGTAATTGAGCTGGCAAAATAATTTTTCCGCCAATTGCAGGTGATAATCCCCACAAAGCAAATGAGATCGCAGCAATTATTAAAACATATGCACCTAATTTTAACAAGTAACAAGATAGGCAAAGATAAGTTAATCCCGTCTTGGCAATGGCTAAATCATAGCCTGGTAAATCCTTGCCAAAATTGACCAGAATTCCGCTAAGTGTAACAACTAAACCGAGTTTAGTATTTATTTTGTCGATACCTTCTCTTATAATTTTTATAGAATTTAAAGTATAATCATAAGTAAGTTTAATATTCGTCATTACTCAAGGTAGCCAAAATGACAGACAAATCAGGACATCAAGGTCAAAGCCAAAGTCAGAATCAAAATACAGCCCGGTCAGTACCATCGGTAACACCGACAGCACGAATTTTACCGAAGGTCGATCCTGCTAAGACGATCAATCTTATACAAGAGGGTTACGATCCCAAGAGCGTACAAAAATAATTGTACGGCAATTCTGGATTCTGAAACCAAACCCTCAAGTAAGGGTTTGGTTTTTCTATCTAGTTTGACTAATCACTACCTCTCAACTTATCCAATACACTGCGATCTTCGAGTGTCGAAGTATCACCAGACACTTCTTTACCTGCGGCTAAATCGCGCAATAGTCGGCGCATAATTTTACCCGATCGAGTTTTGGGTAATGCTTCAGTAAAGCGAATTTCACCAGGACGTGCGATCGCTCCAATTTCAGTACCTACATGTTTTTTCAACTCTTTGATTAACTCTTCACTAGCTGCATGACTGCTATTTAAAGTCACAAAAGCAACGATTTCTTCACCTTTAATCTCATCCGGCTTGCCCACAACAGCAGCTTCAGCGACAGCAGGATGAGAGACGAGGGCAGACTCTAGCTCCATCGTGCCCAGACGGTGCCCAGAGACGTTGAGAACGTCGTCAATCCGTCCCATGACCCAAAAGTATCCATCTGCATCCTGACGCGCTCCATCCCCCGCAAAATACATGTATTTGCCATCAACAGGGGCGATGTGTTCCCAGTAGGTTTTGCGGAATCGTTCATCGTCGCCGTATACTGTTCGCATCATTCCTGGCCAAGGGTATTTTACCGCTAAGTAGCCACCACTATTGGCGGGTAGGGTTTTACCATCGAGATCGACGATTTCGGCGACGATGCCAGGGAATGGGCGGGTTGCAGAGCCTGGTTTGGTGGAGATTGCACCAGGGAGAGCGGTAATCATGATGCCACCTGTTTCAGTTTGCCACCAGGTATCGACGATCGGACATTTTTCTTTGCCGATGACGCGATGGTACCACATCCAAGCTTCGGGGTTGATCGGTTCGCCGACGGTACCCAGGAGACGGAGGGATGAGAGGTTGCGGGCGTTGGGGAGTTCTTCGCCCATTTTCATGAAGACGCGAATGGCTGTGGGGGCGGTGTAGAAGATGGTTACGCCATATTTTTCGATGATATCCCAGGTGCAGCCAGGTTTGGAGGGGCGAGTCACGCCTTCATACATAACTGTGGTCGCGCCGTTGGATAATGGGCCATAGACGATATAACTATGTCCGGTAATCCAACCAACGTCGGCGGTACACCAATAGACATCGGTATCATTGAGATCGAAGATCCATTTGGTGGTGATGTGGCTATAGAGATTGTAGCCGCCTGTGGTGTGGACTACGCCTTTGGGTTTGCCCGTACTGCCAGAGGTGTAGAGGACGAAGAGCATGTCTTCGGCATCCATTTCGACGGCGGGACATTCGGCGGAGACTGTGGCTTGGATTTCATGCCACCAGATGTCTCGTCCGGCTATCATGGGGATATCTTGCTTTGTCCGCTGCACTACTAGTACACTTTGAACGGTGGGACAAGCGTTATTTTCCAGAGCTTTATCGACTTGGATTTTCAAAGGTACGATCGCGTCTTTACGCCATCCGCCATCGGCAGTAATTACAGCCTTAGCATTACCATTAGACAGTCTATCCCGCAAAGCGTCGGCACTAAAGCCACCAAAGACGACGGTATGTACCGCGCCAATTCTCGCACATGCTAACATGGCGATCGCGGCTTCAGGTATCATCGGCATATAAATTCCAACCAAATCCCCCTTAGCTACACCCATCTGTTTGAGTGCATTCGCCATCTGGCAGACTTCCCGATGCAACTGTGCATAAGTCAGCGTGCGAGAGTCACCTGGTTCGCCTTCCCAAATTAGGGCGGCTTTGTTCTTGCGCCAAGTGGTGAGATGTCGATCGAGACAATTATACGAGATATTAATTTTACCACCCGTAAACCACTTGGCAAACGGGGGTTGCCAATCCAGCACTTTATCCCACTTTTTGAACCAGTGCAGTTCGCTCTCGGCGAGTTCTGCCCAAAACTGTTCGGGGTTGGCTTTGGCACGAGCGTAGAGAGCTTCATATTCCGCCAAGCTCTTAATCTGAGCGGCTTGGGAGAATTCTGCTGAGGGGCTAAATAGTCGCTCTTCGTGGAGCGTAGATTCGATAGATATCTCTGACATAGTAGCGATCGCCAAATAATAGTTACAGATCGATTATTAGACAATTTTAGCCTAGTCAAAGCCAGTCACAAGCACAGAATGTTTGATGTGGGTAATCGATCGTGTCGTTTATCAGATTCGATCGATAGTTTGCGGTGATTATCGATCGTGTTAAGATTTTCTGAGTCATAGATAGTGAAAAATTCCACCTATGACTAATGTGCTTACCATATTGATATCTCTGATATGGTAGCGATCGCCATTCGATAACTATTCCCAAATTCTTTTAACGGGATATAAAGAAAACGAACTATCTGCACTAACAATTGCAATATCCTCAGATATCGCCTGAGCAATTAACAATCGGTCAAATGGATCGCGATGATGAAATGGTAGAGTAGTAACTATCTCAAGATGCTCTAAGCTTGCAGGTAGCAAACCCATATTATTAATCTTCATCTGTTCTCTAATGAAACTTGCATAAGCAACACCTAGATGAAGTTTGCCAGTGCTTTGCTTAATAGCCATCTCCCAAACACTGGCGATACTCAATAAGATGTCATTCCTCCCATCATCTATCTGTACCACTACCGAACGGGGTAATCGATCGCTATTTTGAATGTACCAAATAAAAACATGAGTATCAATTATAATTCTCACTGCATGTATTCCTTAAATTCTTCTAGCGGCTCATCAAAATCATCTGACATCCAAATTAATCCTTTGGCACTACCAGGTTTACGATCTGGTTTTATCATGCCTATGGGCATAAGTCTAATTGCAGATCGATCTCCATTGAGCAAAATTACTTCTTTACCATCGATCGCCGCCTGAACAAGATCGTTCAAACTAGCTGCTGCTTCTGCTAAGGACACTTGCATAGTTTAGCTCTGATTCGACTACATATTAATTGTATGCGATTGTGCTGGCAAATCGCAATGTTAGAATTGTTTATGAGCTAATGTCGATTTTTGTGCCGCCTGAAATTGCGGAAGATATCCTTCCATTGCAGTGGCACCATCAACGCCTTCGCCTCGATCGCGTAGCGTCGGCTCTGCCGAATCGAGTTCGGCGATTCCGATGGCGATTTGTTGACGGGTTTCTTCGATCCAGATTTGATGTTCGGTATCGAGGCGAGTGAGTAGTTGTAAGGCGATCTCTAGGACTTCTTCAGCGTTGGTATAACGTCCGGTATCCAGGTGATTTTGAATGAGTTTTTCGTGTTCAGGAGTGATAATTCCATTAGGGAGATTGGGTTTTGATTGAGATGACTAGAATCATTTCCTGCTTTGCCTCTCCATTAAGAGAATCGAGAGTTATTTGCATAAAGCCACCCCTACAGATCCTTATTTCCGCCCCTTGCATTCTCGGTATAGCTGGGGTATAACTCAGGGTGAACGCATTAAAATCATAAATTACTAAAATCACTCATAAATTAGGCTTAAAATTAAAATAATAAAGGATCAAACCATTAGCTAGAGATAGATGTGGCTAATTAATTGTGTTATATTTATTGAGAACTAATATCATCTCAAATGAAGCTGAAGCCGAAGTATAGTATCGCAGAACACTTTAACGACATAAAAGATATTAGAATTGAACG
>JANMEL010000286.1:0-79768 GCA_031376885.1 Chamaesiphon sp. OTE_70b_metabat_96
CCCAGAGTTGGGTTTCGAGGCTCAACCCAACCTACGCAAGTTATTCAATCCTCGTTCCTTAGATCGATCTCGACAACAGAATGCGGGTTACAGTAGGCTGTATTTTTAAAAACCAAGACTTAGACGAGATCTTAATTCCACCGTTGAGAATTGGTGTGTGAAACCTATCTAGATCTCGGCAGCATAAGTTAAGCTGACATTTAAGCCCAACCCCCAACTCCCAACTCCCAACGGTTAGTGAGCGTAGCCGTTGGCGGAGCCTGCGCCTTGCGCTTACTAACTCCCAACCCCCAGAGTGTTAAAAGAGGAATGGTAGAGATTATGATGATAGGTAACTAAATTATGGCTGCGGAATTTCAGCTTCATTAGATGCACGTACTTTCGATTCCCACTTGGATTATTCATATTTCTAGCGTCATTGAGTGGATGACGGCGATTTGGTTGATTTGGATATATGCGGGGGTGAGTGGTAATTTGGCTTGGCGGAGTCTATCGTTTGGGATGTTACCCGCTTTGGTAAGTGCGATGTGTGCTTGTACTTGGCACTTTTTTGACAATACGCTGGATTTAGAATGGTTGGTGACTTTACAGGCGGCGATGACGGTGGTAGGAAATACGACAATGTGTCTGGCTGGGTGGCATATTAGTAAGCAGTTCAAAATTGGCAGTGATAAGGTTACTGAATAAAGGTATGTTCGCTCCTTACCCCACTAATGATGGTTCTTTTACGTTTTTTTCCGAAGAGTTTGGACAAACTTTTCACAGCAAATATGGGGCGAGGGAGGAGGCTATTCATAAGTTTGCTATTCCGACTTTACTCGCCGAGAAAGCCTGTCGCGGTCATCTGCGAATCTTAGATGTTTGTTATGGATTGGGCTATAATACTGCTGCGGCTTTGGCGAGTATTTGGACGGCTAATCCTCGTTGTACGGTAGAGATTGTTGCATTAGAACTCGATCGCCATGTAGCTCAGTCAGCGATCGATCATCATATATTAGTAGATTGGGACGATCCTATTCCGCAATTATTAGCTGAATTAGCTCAGACTCAAATAATTAATCAGCCTCGATTACAAGCAAAGTTGATTTTTGGTGATGCTCGTCAAACTATTCAAGAAATAGTTGAGAGCGGATTTAAGGCTGATGCTGTTTTTCTCGATCCATTTTCACCGCTTTGTTGTCCCCAATTATGGACGGTAGAATTTATCGATCGAGTCGCAAAATGTTGTGCTGAGGATGGTAGAATTGCGACCTATTCTTGTGCTGCGGCGGTGCGTACTGCGATGCTATTGGCGGGTTTGTCGATCGCCGATATTACCCCAGTGGGGAGGAAAGCACCAGGTACAGTCGCCTGTTTTCAACCCGAAACATTACCACCTTTATCAGTACAAGAACTAGAACATCTCCAAACTCGTGCTGCGGTACCTTACCGCGATCCAACTCTATCCGATTCTACTGCCAAAATTACGATTCGGCACGATCTAGAACAAAATGATTGTCAATTGGAAAGCACATCACAATGGAAAAAAAGATGGCGAACTAACCGTCAAGTATCGGAATCATCTACTATCTGAATTTCTTGTTGGTATTGAGCGATTGCATCTTCGATCGTTTCATTACTAACAAAGATATCTAATATTCCTCTTAAAGCGAAGGGTTAGATCGATCTGAATTGATGGTGGCTCACTCTGCATCAATCCCTTCCCACATTTGTGAGAGCGGAATAGTTTTTCCGGTGAAAGCTTCATGCAAACCTTGTCGAATGCCTTCTATTACAACCTCATCAGACGTTTCATCAGGATCTGACTCTTCATGTTCAGTCATTAAAATAATGACGCGAACGTGCTGTGGTTTGATTATGTCGAGGAATTTATCGAGAGTAAGTTGACCTATTTCATTAATTGTAGCAGTGGTTTCAATCGCTTTCATACAAGATGATTATTGAAAAGTAAAAATCTCAACCGCTTTTAGTGCAACTGATAGTCATAGGCAATTCAGAGCAAGTAATCTCGATCGCAGTTTGCTTCGGATCTTTCAGGCAAACTGTAGACACCTATGAGAATCCTTATGCACCATCCAGATATCTATGATATACTCGCGGTTGTTGAAGACTATTTTATCTTGACAGGTAGCGAGTTTAAATGCAAGATCGAACAGGCAATCTACTCTAAGCCATACGATCGCAATAAACCTAATGAAGATTTTCGAGAACGCAAAGGCTTAAAAATAGTTCGCCAACTCAATCATGGCAGAATTGAGATTAACATCTATGGTATGGATAAGGATGATGACTCGGTAGATTTTCAGTATTTTCCAGACGATATGCCTCTAACACCAATTGAGACTATTGATACTGGTAGTCACAAGTATTATACCGAAACGGTAAGAGCCGCCATTAGAAAAATAGTGATTCTCGACAGAGATCGAAAAGTCGATCTTAAATCCCACAGTGATTAGTGAAGAGGGCGGGTTTTGTTCGGAGTCGATTGGTGAAATCGAACATCACTTGCTAAACCCGCCCCTACAATTCCTATCAAGTCACCATGTAAATCGATTTAGACAGCAACTGGGGTGGGTTTTTGGGCGAAGAAATGATTCCGTACTGTTTCGGCGATGTGGGAACCAGTTAAGCCCAAAGTAGCTAACGAACCATCGGGGGTATCATGTTCGACGAGGATGTCTGGTACGCCAATTCGTTTGACTGGTACTACCACATCGAGATCTGATAAAGATTCCATAATTGCCGAACCGAAACCGCCCATCAGACAGCCTTCTTCGACGGTGACTACTTTGCCGATCTTTTGAGCGAGAGGGGCGAATAGTTCGGTGTCTAGAGGTTTGGCAAATCGGGCATTGATTACCGTTGCGGAAATACCGTGCTCGTTGAGGAGTTGGGCGGCTTGGAGGGTGGGATGCACCATCGAGCCATAGGCTATCATCAGTACGTCATCACCCTGATGAAGGATTTCCGCTTTACCGATCGGCAGTTCTTCCCAGCCTTCTTCCATCAAGGGTACACCATAACCATTACCACGCGGATAGCGCATGGCGATCGGTCCATCGGTATAATTTATCCCAGTAACGATCATCCGCTGCAACTCTCCCTCATCTTTGGGAGCCATCAGCACCATATTCGGGATACAGCGCAGATAAGCTATATCATACATCCCTTGGTGGGTGGGGCCATCAGGCCCAACTACTCCAGCTCGATCGAGACACAGGAATACTGGTAAACTCTGAATCGAAGCATCATGGACGATTTGGTCGAATGCTCGTTGGAGGAAGGTCGAATAAATCGCGGCTACAGGGCGCATACCTTCGGCTGCAAGGGCTGCTGCGAGAGTTATCGCATGTTGTTCGGCAATACCGACATCGATGTACTGGAGGGGCAATTTCGCCTGGAATTTGTCCAAGCCTGTACCTGTCGCCATGGCTGCGGTAATCGCGACGATGCGGGGATTGTGCTCGGCGAGGGTGATTAGGGTATCGGCGAATACTTTGGAATAGGTGGGGGGTTTGGGTTTGCTGGCAGGAATGCCTTTGCCTGTGGCGAGGTTGAAAGGATTTTGGGCATGATAGCCGACGCGATCTTGTTCGGCGATCGCATATCCTTTACCCTTAGTAGTAGCAACATGAACCAAAACTGGGCCTTGATGTAGGTGAGCACCTTGGAAGGCACTAATCAACTCTTCCAAATTATGACCGTCAACAGGGCCAATATAAGTAAAGCCTAGTTCTTCAAATACTGCACCCACTTTAGGTACCGCCAATCGTTTCATGCCTTCCTTGACTCGTGCGAGTTCGGGAGATAGGGAACCACCGACGAAGGGAATATTTTTGAGCTGTTCCTCAATATTGTCACTGAGGAATTGAATCGGCTGACTGACACGAAGTTTATTGAGGTAGCGAGGAATCGCGCCGACATTTGCCGAAATCGACATCTCATTATCATTCAAGACTACCAACACATTGGTTTTCAGATGTCCTGCATGATTGATAGCTTCTAGAGCCATCCCACCTGTGAGGGCACCATCGCCGATAATTGCCACACACTTAAATTTTTCACCCTTGAGGTCGCGGGCGATCGCCATCCCCAAGGCGGCTGAAATACTCGTTGAGGCATGTCCAGCCCCAAAGTGATCGAATTTGCTCTCGCGGCGATTTAGATAGCCTGCAATCCCATCTTTCTGGCGCAAGGTATGAAATCTGTCATATCTACCCGTCAATAATTTGTGGGGATAGGCTTGATGCCCCACATCCCAGATGACTTTATCTTTATCTAGATCCAAAGTCTGATATAGTCCGAGGGTGAGTTCTACAACACCCAATCCAGGCCCCAAGTGACCGCCGCTGGTAGCAACTGTCTGAAGGTGTTTTTCTCTGATTTCTAGGGCGATTTGTTCTAATTGCCGTACCGATAAACCGTGCAACTGGTTCGGGTGGGTGATTTCGCTGAGGTGCATAGCCTGTGTTCCCCGTCTGATGAGATCTCGATATGTGATTACCTTCTTTAAGGGTAATTTATTTAGCCAGTTTGGGTAAACTAACTTCTCTTGTTGTAACAGTTGGGGATGAGGATTGAATATTTATTTCTTGACTGGTAATTTATTCGGAATTCCCTCACAACCGCCAGGAATAGTCTGTCGAGAGGCTTCGCCGCACCATGCACAGCAGTAATAACGCTGCTCTTGAGACATCTCTTGGACGTTGGTAAAATCAGCATGTTCTACTACTGTACCTGTGAACTCGCCTGTGATATAATTGGGTGTTTCATTTCGGCTGCGGGGACTGGCAGATTCAGCATTACCATAAAAAAAGTTAGTACCTTTGATATCTGCACCGTTTAATTTTGCCTCATAGAGAATGGTACGAGACAAGTTGGCTTTGACCAAATCGCCGCCGCTCAAATTGGCGCGAATCAAATTTGCGTCGCTTAAATCTGTCCATCGTAAGTCGGTGCGAGAGAGATCTGCACCAGCCAACATCACCCCCAAATCGATTACCCGCACCCCATAGAGCCGATCTTCGTCGTAGCCACCATTCCCATCTAGAATCGCTCTGCCCAACCGTCGATCGCGTCTGAGCGGCGTTAATAGTTTAGACTGAGACAGGAAGCGGAGGACTTTGGCTTTACCGCCTGCGTCGATACTACCTAGTAATGCCGCAGTTCTTCCTGCTGCAAATGCTTGTTCTTGCGGCCAATCTTCCAGGAAACCATTATCATCTAAAACTAGATCGGAAATTCCCTGAAAGTAGGTATCGATCGTCTGTTGTTGAGTTAGGATATTTTGTTGACTGGTGAGTCGATTTTGTTCGAGGGTGAGGTCGCGGGAGATAATGTACTGCTGCCAAGCGATGTATACTGCTAGTACGGCGATCGCAATTTGACCGATCGCACCACCCCACTCCCCCGATGCACCTACAGCATTCCAATCAATTCGATCTGATAGACTATTAACATAGCCAAAAAAGCCAAAAATCTGAAGTAGTCCAACTAGAGCAATGAGTAGCGTAACTGTCGCAACAATTTGCAGTCGCTGTGATGGAGATAGAGAATCAATGATTTCTTGTCGAATACCTCGATAAATAATCGGCGTGGATATTACTAGTGCTAACGCACAACCTGCTGCGGTAATCCAAGTATTATTCAGCCACAAGCCAACCACCATAATGGCGATTGCTATCCAGTTTATCCAGATTGTCATATGCTCCACAAAATCTCTAGTTTAGAAAGTCAAAAACTTTGGTATTTCAAACTATATCATTAAATAATATTCTTTTGACCTTGAATCCGATCGAATTGACAAGATGAGAAAAGTTTTATTCAGATTATTTTTACTCGCCTCGATCGTTAGTGGTGTTGGCTCCTATTATATCTGGCAACAGGCAACTAGGCTACCGGATGAATACCTAGATGCAGTTGCCGCAAATACACAAGATAGTCAATCGCTACCGATCGATCCGCGTCAGATTACTAGCCAAGCAACTGTTAGTAGAAATAAAATAACACAACCGATCGCCAAAGCTAAAGTCGGTCAAAAAGTAGATTTCAAACTAACCGAGCGAGATCTGAACAATCTGATCTTGGATAAATTAGCCACTACTCAAATAGATCGCCAAATACCTAGCGGAATTCGGGGGATTAATACCAGTATTAAAGATGGGAAGATTCATAGTGGGGCGTTGATTAATATTGATAAGCTAACTCGTGATGCCAAACCAGGTACTAGAGCGGCGGGTTTAACTAAGTTAACCGAAAAGCTGCCGTTTTTGAAAGATCGCGATGTTTATCTGGGTATTGTTGGGAAACCGATGTTTGATGGGAAGCGAATTGAGTTTGATGAATCTACTCAAGTCAAGGTAGGTAATATGAATTTCACTATTTCCCAACTTGCGGAGAATTTGGGTGTGTCGCCAGATAAGATTCAACAGGCGATCGATCTCAAGCTACAATCGAATAATCTGAAGATCGATCGGATCGATCTCCAAACTGACGGACTCAAAATCGAAGGGGCGAAAAAATAACTTATTTTGCTAGTTCGCTATTGTACTCATTAAAGCTGCGCCGTTTGAGTGTGACTGATTCTGTGCGCGGTAAAAGATTGAAGACTTCGCGGAAGGTATCATCGATCTTTTCAAAAGGAACTGCTCCACTTTCATCGAGCCGAACTTTACCTTCGCCATCGATAATTACTGTTTGAGGAACTACCCCTTTATAATAGTAACCTTCTTCGGTATTGAGATACTTTCGATCGATATCGAGACTATCTGGTGTCACAGGAATAAAACTCGCCGCCTTCCCATAATAAGCCTGCATCTGAGACATCACCCCAGAATACGCCTTACAATCGCGACTATCATCAATATAAAAAACTAGATACGATGGCTTCTTCGCCTTCAAAGAATCAGCTAAAGAAATACGCGGCGGCACTAAAGAACCATTCCCCGCATACAGCACAAATACATTCCCATCATACTTATCATCATCTATATTCGCCCAAGCTGGAGTAGTCAGCATCAATGAATAGCAGACAACTAAAATTGCTGCTATTAACGATTTTGTGATGTGGCTATAATGCAATCTCCACCAAGCTTTTAAGGAGTTAATTAATACTTTGGACATCATAAATTAGTCGGAAATGGGTTTTAAATACATTTACGCAGAGTTGGAGGAGATAAGGGAGAACGCAGAGAGTTGGTTAGAGTGGGGGATTAGAAAAGCTATCTTTTATCCCCTTTTTTATTACTTTACTGCTTCGAGCATCCAGGAGAAATAGAAGCGAGTTTTGGTAGTTGCTTTGCGGTTGATGGTGAAACCTTGCTCTTGGAGAATTTTGACGACATCGGCTTCTTTGTGGAGATATGAGCGGGTGGCTTTACTTGCACCAGGAAAAAAACTACCGATTTTTTTGAGTAGACTGAAACAGGGCGTTTTGGGTGCAAAACTAATAATTAGTCGCGATTGAGCCATCGATGCGAGATGGGAAATCATTTCACCAGCTTTTGCTTGGGGATAGTGAATTAAGACATCTAGACAGACAACCGTATTGTAGCTACCGCTGAGAGTTTCGAGATCGCTAACGGTGAAAGTAGGATTATCATTATTGCCAAATAGTGTTGCTGCACGCTCTTTGGCTTCACCCACCATTTTTTCAGAAATATCGCTCGCATTCACAACTGCTTTGCGCTCCGCCAAGGGAATACTCAATGTACCTACCCCACAACCTGCGTCACAGATAGTCAAGCCTTCGAGATTATTATCTGCGTCGAACCATTCTAACAGAGTGTCTACGGTCTGTTGATGTCCAGTACGGATATCGAGTTGAACTTTGTTGACTTCTCCATCACCATAAATTCGCTGCCATCGATCGAACCCCGTACCATTAAAATAATCTTTGACTATCGCTTTATCGTCTACTAAATCCATAAAAATTCTCTTAATCAACAATCGATCTTTTCAAATGGTAAACCACTATAACAGGCTCTAAGCCCCTTCTCGCCTATTTCAATTGAGGAATTAGTTCTTCGGCTTGACTCGCTTGAAAAGGTGCTTGACTTGGGGAGACCCTCAATGTATCGCACTTTTCAGTATTTAATAAAGCCAATTGCTCCCATACTTGCTGAAGCATCGGATCTAATCCAGTGCGAGTTGCCGACGAAATCAGGTATACATGTTGCTGGGCTACTTGACTGAGTTCCTGGGCTATTTCTGCCAACTCTTCCTCATCTACCGCATCAATCTTGCTCAAGGCGAGGATTTGGGGACGAATAGCCAAAGAATCATTATATGCTGTCAACTCCTCTTGAATCGTCTTGTAGGCCCCGATCGGGTCTTCCCCAGTGGCTTCGACTAGATGCAATAATATCCGTGTACGTTCGATATGCCGCAGAAAGTCATGTCCCAAACCCGCACCTTGAGATGCACCAGCAATTAACCCTGGGATATCAGCAAATAAAGTCCCATCCCCGCTCGGTTTCCGCACGACTCCCAAATTGGGAATCAGAGTGGTGAATGGATAATCGGCGACTTTCGGGCGGGCGGCGGAAAGTGCTGAAATTAGGGTTGATTTGCCAGCATTTGGCAAGCCGATAATACCTACTTCCGCAAGTAATTTTAATTCTAACCGCAAGCGTTTTTGTTGGGGTGGTTGCCCTGGGAGTGCGTAATCAGGGGCACGATTGCTATTTGTTAGAAAGTGTTGATTTCCGAGTCCACCTTTACCACCGGATACGACTTTAAAAGTTTGCCCAGGTTCGACCAAATCGACCATCAAAGCATCGGTTTCTGTATCATAAATCATCGTGCCGCAGGGGACTTCGATCGTCAAATCTGCCCCTGCGGAGCCAGTGCAACTATTCGAGCCGCCTTTGGTGCCATTCTTGGCTTTGAATCGTCGATTGTATCGAAAATCTAATAGGGTTTGGAGATTTTCCACAGCGGTGAAGAAAATCGAACCACCTCGCCCGCCATTACCGCCTGAGGGTCCCCCCGCCGGAACATATTTCTCGCGCCGAAATGTGACCATCCCATCGCCACCGCTTCCTGATTCTACTTCTACTTCGGCGAGGTCGATGAATTGCATGGTTTTGGCGATCGATTGTAAATGAGTCAGGTCTTATTTTAACTCACTATCCTCTACAGGATATCATTTAAAGTAAATTATCTGACCGATCGCGATGGATGGTGCAAAAGTGAACGTAATTGGGTTGATGAGTGGAACTTCGGTAGATGGCATCGATGCGGTGTTGGTGGAGATTAGCGGCACGACATTAGACTTGCATGTGGATTTATTGGCGGGGGAAACTTATCCCTATCCAGCGGAGTTACGATCGAATATTTTAGATTGTGGCGCGGGTGCGAAATTATCGATGCTAGAATTGGCCCAATTGGACGATGCGATCGCTACATGTTTCGCTCAAGCCGCGATTTCCATCCAAGCGGATTTACCCCCAGCAACGGCGATCGGCTCCCACGGTCAGACCGTCCTGCACTGCCCTACAACCGCCGAAAAGATGGGTTATAGTCTCCAGCTCGGTCGAGGCGAATTGATCGCCGCCATGACCCAAATTACCACCATTGACAACTTCCGCGCTGCCGACATCGCCGCAGGTGGACAAGGTGCCCCATTAGTCCCCAAACCCGATGCCTATCTCCTCAGCCATCCCCACGAACATCGCTGCGTCCAAAATATCGGCGGGATTGGCAATGTCACCTACCTCCCCCCCAATACTCAACCAGGTTGGGAAGAACGAGTCAGAGGTTGGGATACAGGCCCTGGAAATAGTTTACTCGACCTTGCCGTCATCCAACTGAGTCAGGGCAAATTAACATTCGATCGAGATGGCGCGTGGGCAGCTACAGGCAGTGTTTGCAGTTCATTAGTCGATCGCTGGTTAGCACAAGATTACTTTCTCACGCCACCCCCCAAATCCACAGGGAGAGAGCTATTTGGACACGATTATCTGCAATCTTGTATCAATGATGCCGCCGAATTAGATCTGGGCGACGCAGACTTACTCGCCACCTTAGCCGACTTGACAGCCAGTAGTATCGCCGATAGTTACCATCGCTTTTTGCCCCAACTACCCGATCGCATATTGCTATGTGGCGGTGGCAGTCGCAATCTATATCTCAAACAACGGCTGCAAACCCATCTCCCCCACAGCATCGTAGCGACAACAGACAATGAAGGCTTGAATGGAGACTACAAAGAAGCGATCGCCTTTGCCATCCTAGCATACTGGCGATATCTCGAAATTCCTGGCAATTTACCCCACGCTACTGGGGCAAAATGCCCCACACTTTTGGGAGATGTCCATCAAAGGTTAGAATTGGGTATATTGAGATGTGGGCACCCTTCCCCATCAAGTTGAAATCAAAACAGAGCTGGAGCACATTACCGATGCTAACCATCCTCCCCAGACACTCAAAACCGCCACTCCAATTCAGCCGAGATTTATTCGAGCGGATTGAATTATAGATTGGTTATCTAGATCGCAGCTCATCAGGAAATTGGGTAGAAACCCCGTCTTTCAAGACGGCTTTACAGGAGCAAGCGAAAGCTTGCCAGTATGGGCTGTGACTAAGCACTAGCAAACGCACGATCGCTTGCGGTAGAATAGTAGTGGTCGTTGACCCACCCGAGACGCATGGATCAGACAGCCTAACGAGCGAAGTCCAGTTGAACTGGCGGCGCAGAAAAATCGGTAGACCGGGAAAAGCTTGAGAGGCAATGGGAACATCCTTGAAAGACATAGCTCAATTGTTTGAGTATTTTTAAGAACCGCAGGGCTTGCGGGGTTAGTCTGTGGAGCGAACATAAGACCCTCGTCTTCTTTGGGAGTGGAGGCAGTTGCTATGAAGCAGAAAAACCAAGAAGTGATTCTTGGAATCCGAAGTTGCGTTCACGCCGAGGAGCATGTCAATTGCTACCAACATCGATTCGCCTAATGGAGATGATCTAGATTACGATTCCAACTTTTAACCATATTTTACCGCTTACCCCGATCGTCTTTGTTTTGATGTTCAATCTTCAGTACTCAACTAGCATCATGCCTAATTTCCAGATCTCATTACCGAGTGTCATGGGGGTGTTTACTGCGTGAGAGACGAACACTATGGTCGCTTACTGGTACAACGCTATCAATTATTGGAGATAGCTGGAAAAGGTTCCATGGGGCAAGTATATCAAGCCAAAGACACCCTACTAGGTGGTGTGATTGTCGCTGTGAAATTTTTGTCGCGGGCAAAAATGACCCAACGGGTGCGCGATAGATTCATGCGGGAAGCGACAATTAGTGCATTATTAGGTGAGAAAAGCATCCACATCGTCAAAGTCCGCGATTATGGTCTTGATGATGAAGAAATGCCCTTCTATGTGATGGAATATCTCAAAGGTGACAGTCTCAAAGATGTCATCCAGAATAAACCCATGCCATTACCTAAATTCTATAACTTCATGCGCCAGATTTGTCTGGGACTTCAATGCGCTCATGATGGAACTGAAATTGAGGGTAATCTCACCCAAGTCGTGCATCGTGATATCAAACCCAGCAATATTATCGTCATCAAAGATGCCACATTAGGCGAACTAGTAAAAATCCTCGACTTTGGGATCGCCTTACTCCAATCCGACGATTCCCCCACCGGATTTATGGGTACTCCGGCTTACTGCTCTCCCGAACAAATAGACGGCAAAACCCTCGATAATCGAGCGGATATCTATAGCTTGGGCATTATGATGTTCCAAATGCTCACAGGCGAACTTCCCCTCAAACCCAAAGTCAGCTCTTTTGAAGGATGGTCTCAATCTCATCATTTTCAAACTCCTAAAGCATTTAGCGCAGTTAAATCGAAACTAAATTTGCCTCAGGGATTGATGGATATCGTCAATCAATGTATGGCAAAAACAGCCGAAAAACGCCCGCAAACTGTCACAGATATTTTGAAGGTACTCGAACAAGTCGAGCGAGAATCAGCTCAACCTGTATCTCTACCTGCAACAGTCAATCCCAATCCACCGCCCAAACTACCATTGACGGCTGAGGATATTTGTTATCAAAGTACCTGGCCAAAAGATAAGCCTAGAGCCGAAATCGTCTTCCCTCAATTAATCCACTATGAAGGGCGAGAATTGGCTACTCTGTGGATCATGCTACCTAGCGATGAGATTAAGAAATACAAAGAAAATAAACCTCATGGTCAATTTTTGTTTATCGCTTCACCCCATCCAATGTTGTTATGGTTGACAACTTTGTATCAAAGCGAGCAATGTCATCGAATGCTACCTTGCTATCTAGATCTCAAGAAGCCAATTGGTGAAAAAACACTGCAAATGCTGATCCATAGCAGTACTTATCGGTTGATTTTATTTGCTCTAGATGGTGATGAACGTTGTGTATCGGTAATTGTTGGCAATATTCCCAAGCAAAAAAATCAGCGACTCAAGGAGTGGAGTCTGGAAAGTCAAAATAGCCCTTCTGCTCAAAGTCAAATCAGAGAAAGCAAACGCTCTCTCAAAGAGGAGCTAGACGCGCTCAAACCCAGACTGATAGATAGTCTCAAACGTCAGATTGGGAAGAAGTAGAGCTGTGAGGGATGAGGGATGAGGGGTGAGCAACGAGGCGAGGATTGAGCGAAGTTGGAACCCTTCCAAAGTGATGTATAGCAACCGCCAGGGTGGTTAGGACAGATGTAGATGCTTCCGCTCTGGCGGAGGCTACGCCAACAAACCATCAGTGCATCAGCTTTCCCAACCTGACCCCTGTCCCCTCACCCCTGACCCCTGCTATATAGCAACCGCCAAGGCGGTTAGACGATTCTGCAAGACGGAGGCTACGCCAACGAACCACTAGTGCTTGCTATAAAATCTACAGCTACAAAAATCTGGTTGTAGAGTCAACGCAACTCTACAACCAGATTTGTGATAATATCTATTTTAGATTGACAAAGACTACGTGCGGAAGCGACGTTTGTTTTGTCTGTGTCTAGCAATGGCTTTGCGTTTACGCTTTTCAATTGGAGTTTCAAAGTGTCGATGCTTTCTCATGTCAGGAAAAATACCTGCTTTTGAGACTTCTCGCTTAAAGCGACGTAGCACTGACTCAATGCCTTCACTTTCTCCAGGAATTACTTGAGACATCCTAACCTATCCTGAACTAAGATTGATTCTATTTTGTGATGCTCCCACCTCAATCGCAAGCGATATCGGGTGGTGCTTTCAGTGTCCGATCGAGGAAGTCTAAAACTTCCTGGAAGGTACTGAAATTTTTTTCACCTCTACAGCGTTTTATACTGAGGGATTCCCATCTGTCTAACTAATAACCATTGCAGGCTAAAAGTTTTTTCAACTACTAAAGTACGATTACCAGGGGCGATCGTACTTTCTTTAGTATGGACTGAGCAAACAAGGATAAACTCACTCGCTCAGTCTTTAGAACATCTGGCTCAAACTCGAATGTTCGAGTCTAGTAACGACGGTTTCCACCGCCACCACCACCGCCAAAGGAGCCTTTCTCTTCGCGAGGTTTGGCTTTGTTCACTTTGAGGTCGCGACCCATCCATTCAGCACCATCGAGAGCTTCGATAGCCGCAGATTCTTCTGCATCTGTTTCCATTTCGACAAAAGCAAAACCGCGTAGACGACCAGTTTCCCGATCGGTAGGCAATTGAACTCGTTTGACTTTACCGTATTCGGCGAAAGTTTGAGTCAGGTCATCCTGCGTAACTTCGTAGGATAGATTGCCGACGTAAATTGACATGTGCTGTCTCCAGAATCCTGAGGGTGTAGAGAGTTAGATTCGGAGAAAAGCTTGTAAAAAGAACCATACAGCCGAAAATAATCTTCATTGACTTATTCTAGCACACGATCGCAGATTTTGGAAGGTTACAAATTATTTTCTAGATTTGAGCTAGTCTGGACCTTTATTATCGTCGTCGCTGTTTATTGGGCTTAATAATCCGATCGATACCGGATTTGTCTAGATAGGGATTGACTAGTTTGAGCGCGATCGAGGGGATACTAGAATTGGTAATATAGTTGCCGATCGACTGTTCTGTGCCGATCGGTCGAACTACCACTTTCCAGGGTGTATTCTGAGCACCTTGAGATTCGGAACTGAAAATCGCTTGTTGTTGGTTGAAGTTGATGACGATCCTGATGTGGGGATAGTCGTCACGGTGGGCGATCGTCGGTTTGTAGTTACCTGGTTCGATCGGTGTTTTGCTTAACATCGCCAAAAATTGGGCTGCTACAGCCGCTGGAATCTTGACTTTGGTTGTCGCCTGTTGTCTAATTCCCCCTCCGCCATAGCCACCCACGGCCATATGTGCGTTGCCGACTAGTTCTTGATTTTGCAAGCGTAATTTGTAGTGACGCAAGACTGGGGTGATGTCTGAGTGACCATTCCAGTCATTTTGAATTTCTACTGTGTCTCCTTGGGTCACCATTGCCAAGCTCGGTAATGATGGTTGCAGTTGTTGGCTGCGAGCTGGTGGATCTACTGATTTGGTGCAGCTACTGCACAGTAAGAACAGTAGCAAGGCTGACAGTTTTTTGGACATAGATGAGATACGGCTAGCTTACTGGATTCTACCAGCAAAGGGGATTGTGTTCTGCTATCCCCAAGCCACATAGGGTAATTGTGTGGCGGTAATTTTAATTTGGGCGGCGTTTGATACCAATTGCCCGCAAGCATCCCAGGTACCTTTGGTGAGTTGTTGGCGGGAGCCTTCGCCGAGGGAAATGGGCGCGGTAAAGTCTCCACATTGTACCTGTAAGCTCTCTAGATCGATCGATACTTGACTGGTGGGGTCTTTTGTCAAAAGTTGTTGGAGACGGGTGGTGGTGGCGGGATTTGCGGTGACGCAGGGGATGCCCATGGCGACGCAGTTCCCAAAGAAGATTTCGGAGTAGCTTTCGCCGACTATGGCTTGGATGCCCCATTTTGCTAAGGCTTGGGGGGCGTGTTCGCGACTGGAGCCGCAACCGAAGTTGCTGTTGACGATGAGGATTTTTGCGCCCTGGAATTGGGGTAAGTCGAAGGGGTGGGTGCCTTTGAGTTGGGTTCGATCGTCTTCAAATACGTTAGCACCTAGTCCGTCGAATGTGACGCACCGCAGGAATCTGGCGGGGATGATTCGATCTGTATCGATGTCGTTTCCGGTGAGGGGGATGGCTGTGCTGGTGATGGTGATTATTTTCATTTTTTTTAACGCAGAGTAGGAGGAGGGGGAGGAGAGCGCGGAGAGGGAGTTTGCTTCGGTTGGGTGTTTATTAAACACAGAGGCGATGCCCTGAGCGTAGCCGAAGGGGGCACTGAGGGTTCACGGAGGTTCACGGAGGAGTTTAGGTGATGATGGCTTCGGCTTCGATTTCGATGAGGATGTCGGGGGCGATGAGGCGGCTGACTTCTACCATTGTGGTGGTGGGGCGGATTTCGCTGAAGGCTTCGCCGTGGGCTTTGCCGATGAGTTCCCATTCGTCGATGTTGGTGCAGTAGATGCGGGTGCGTACTACGTCTTTGAGGGTGGCTCCGGCTTGGTGGAGGGCTGTTTCGATGTTGAGGATGATTTGTTTGGTTTGGGCGTATACGTCGCCGATGCCGACTAGTTCGCCTGCGCTATTGGATGCGGTGGTACCGGAGATGTGGATGGTGTTACCGATTTTGACGGCGCGGGAGTAACCGATGATTGGTTCCCATTTTGAGCCTGTGGAGATGTTTTGACGGGTCATGGTTTTGATGGTTCTTTAGATTTTTTAGTATAATTTTAATTGGTCATCTATCGATCGATCTTATGAAACGTCAATTTTTTAGTTTGTTGGCGACTGTGATTAGTTTTGGGTGTTTGATTGATGGGGCGATCGCGGATACTTTGACGACGAAAGGATTTAAAGTTGATATTCAGGTGAATTGTGAGGAGGGTAATGTCACTTGCGAGCGAGTATCTTATCGTGGCACAGATTTAAAGACGGGTAAATCTTTACGGCTATCTGGTAAGACTATTCATTCTCTCTGTGCTGATGGGGTTACTCCTTGTCGATTTCTAGGCTATGAGTTTCGGAATCGCAATTATCGTTATGTTGTGACTGAGGGCGGACTGTTGGAAGTTTATCAGGGTAAGAAATTATTGGTTTCTCAGCAGGGTACTTGGGATAGATAGAGTTATATTTTGAATTCATTCATTAACCATTGGCCGATTTGAGATTGGTCTTGTTCTTTGCTGCGATTTAATGCTTCGACAATAGTTGCGATCGACAGTTGGGGTAATGCCAATGATATATCGATTCGCTTGCTACCTCGATCGAGCATTTCAAACGCATATATCTGACAATTCTGAACATCTACTACCCAATATTCAGTTACTCCCATTTCTTCATACATCAAACGCTTAGAACCTAAGTCGTCGGCGATAGTGGTATTAGAAATCTCAACTACTAAATTTGGATTAGCTCGTTCGTCTAGGTTCACAATCGATGTTCCTGTTGGCGATAGCTTGGCTCGATCGCCAATGTAGAAAGATATATCTGGTTGACATTCTCTGATTCCAATCTTTCGATAGCTACAGCCAATTAACCCTTGGATTGGAATCCCTTTAACCATACAAAATAGAGTAATAGCTAAATAAATAAGTCCATTATCAGTAGCATGATCTGCACCTGTCGGCATATCTTCAATCCTCATTTCTCCATTATAATAATAGCCTCGATCGTGCTCGTGAGAATCGATCGTATTTATATATGTCTCCCAATCTGCTTTTAGCCAAGTATTAGTTATTGGCTTTGTCTGTAATTGAATCATTAGCTTGACTACCTTTAAGTTTTAAAGTTGTAAACCTTTTATTTTGATTATGGTTCGATCGATTGTTGGTTTCTCCATTCTACTGCTTGGCGATCGATTTCTTGAATAAATCCAGCTTTTCCATCCATATATCTCTCAATATCATGGGGGTATTGTTGCGCTAGCGATCGCTTCAACATGCTATATTTAAGAGCATCTTCGGTATGAGTATTTAGATAATCTCGAAATGACAGGTGTCTAACGATTTGGGCTGAATTAACCTCAAATATATGAATATGGTGGGTTCTAATTCCTCCTGCATTGTCTTTACGAAAAAAACGTCGATCCTTAATTCCAAATTCTCCCATACACTCATACCCGATTGTTTCCATCATTGGATTTCGTTCGTCAACCTTGGAGATCGAACTAAATTCAACTAAAATATCGATAATTGGTTTAGCATAAATTGTCCCAATTACCTCCGGTAGGCTAGTCAACGATGTGCTGCCAATATGATGAATTGCTACAGCGTTCTCACCCAGAGCAAGTGTAATCTGGTTCGATTCAGTCCCAAATAAACTGTGCCAATTTGGATTGTGGGGAACTACTTCAACCTTTCTAGTCATAGTTATCGATCGCTCCGATCTCAATTATGGTATTAGATAGAATTGGATGAAGATCGATCGCAACTTAGGTATAACAACCGATCTTCATCGTAAAATTTAAGCCATTAATACTCGTACGTCAGTTACTTTACCCGTCACGGCTGCGGCGATAACCATTGCGGGAGACATCAATAATGTTCGACCGGATGAGGAACCTTGGCGACCTTTGAAGTTACGATTGGAAGATGATGCACTCAATTGTCGCCCGATTAGTTTGTCAGGGTTCATCGCCAAGCACATCGAGCAACCAGCCTCGCGCCATTCAAAGCCTGCGTTTTTAAAAACCACGTCTAACCCTTCAGCTTCGGCTTGTTTTTTGACGCGCTCGGAGCCAGGTACGACAAAAGCTTTGACTCCTGTGGCTACTTGTTTTCCGGCGGCGAGTTTGGCGGCTTCCCGTAAGTCGGTAATCCTTCCATTCGTACAGCTTCCGACGAAACAAACGTCTACTTTAGTACCCAAAATTGGCGTACCTGGATGAAGATCCATATACTGGTAAGCTTCTTCGGCGTTGGCTCTGTCGTCTTCGGGCATTTGCGATACTGTCGGGATGGGTTCATCTACGCCGATTCCCTGCGCGGGGGTGATTCCCCAGGTGACTGTCGGCGCGATTTCGGCTGCGTCGAAGGTGACGATATTATCGTATTGAGCATCTTTATCGCTGCGGAGACTTTCCCACCAAGCAACCGCTTTATCCCAATCTGCATCTTTGGGGGCAAAATCGCGCCCTGCGAGGTAATCATAAGTGACTCGATCGGGGTTAATATATCCACATCTGGCTCCACCTTCGATCGCCATATTACAGACGGTCATTCTCGCTTCCATATCCATCTGCTCGAAGGTACTCCCTGCGAACTCGTAGGCGTAACCTACCCCACCTTTGACACCAAGTTTGCGGATGATGTGTAAAATTACATCCTTCGCGTATACCCCTGGTTGGAGATTCCCATTGACTTCAATTTTGCGGACTTTTAATTTTGCTAGAGCCAGAGTTTGGGAGGCTAAAACATCCCGCACCTGAGAGGTGCCAATACCGAACGCTATGGCTCCGAATGCGCCGTGAGTAGAAGTGTGACTATCTCCACAGGCGATCGTCATTCCTGGCTGTGTTAGCCCCTGCTCTGGTGCGATTACGTGGACAATTCCCTGGCTACCCGAACCGACATTGTAGAAGCGAATGCCATGCTCTTTGGTATTATTTTCTAGATGTTGCATCATCTCTTCGGCGAGGGTGTCGGCGAGGGGACGAGATTGGTCTTCGGTTGGTACGATATGATCGACGGTGGCGACGGTACGCTCTGGATAAGGGACTTTTAGGCCGCGATCGCGTAACATAGCAAAGGCTTGAGGGCTAGTAACTTCATGGATGAGGTGCAAGCCGATGAATAGTTGTGTTTGTCCTGATGGTAAGATGGCGACGGTATGCGCGTCCCAAACTTTATCGAATAATGTATTTTTACTCATATATCTAAATTTAGTGCGTGAGTAGTTAGTCTAACTTAATTATCTTCACTACCGTTAATTGGTAGTGTTCTGGTGCGAATCCGATTTTTATCAAAAATAATAATACTCCCTTGCTGTAGTAAATCGGCGATGTCGGGCAAATTAAGCAGTAGGATCGAAAGTTGTGTTTGGGGAATGTGTGAAATACCTCGCCTAAACAAAATCACAGATGGAAAATTTTCCGATCTTAATGCGAGTAACGTTCCAAAATCAGTGTCAGCAGAAATGATAATCCGTCGATCGGCAATTGCTAAATCGAAGATGTCAATATCTGGAGCAGATTTCATATCGAGATCGCGAACATGAATGGCATCATATCCTGCTTGAGTTAAACCGATCGCTATTTGAGGAGATAAAGCATTATCTATTAAAAATTTCATTAACCCGCTAGTGGTAGTTCACCTTCTTGTAATAGTTGGGCGGCATATAGCAAAGATTCTTTGATATCTGCTGACTGTAAGTCGGGATAAGCTGCAAGAATTTCAATCTCTGTCATCCCTTCTGCGAACATACTCACGATAGTAGCAACTGGAATCCGTAAACTTCTAATGCAAGGTACGCCACCCATTTGTCGGGAATCGACTGTGATTCTAGTGAATTTCATGATTTATTATCCTCTATACATTTAATATTTTCTTATCTCTGCGCCCTCTGCGCCTCTGCGGTTAAAAAAAATTACCGCTCATAGACAACTCGAAATCGGCGGGGTCGATTTGGTTCTGAGGTATCGATAAAATCTTCAAAGGATACTTGAGTTAAACCATTGGTGGTGAATCTAGTTAATTCATCCTGAGTGAGTGGGAATGGTAAACTCTCACAAGCATCTTCAGGGTTGCGCCCGCGACAGACAACTAATAGTTTGCCATTTTCAGCAACAAAATTACCGATACAGTCAATCGCAAGTGGTCGAATATTTGCAGGTAGTGCTTGAATAGTATAAATCTCAATGACGAGATCGAAATTCAACTTCCATGCTGATGGAGCGGTAAATAGATCGACTGCTTGATAATTTACATCAGATGTTGGAAATCTTTGATGACACCAATCGATCGCAGTTTGAGATAGATCGAATGCTGTTACTTTCGCACCGAGTTGGGCAAGATATTCGGCATCATCACCTAATCCACAGCCGACAACTAATACCCGTATATTTTGGAAATTTAGATTAGATATTTTAATCCAATCTACCAAGCATATATTAAGACCTCTATCCGCCCAGGGAATCGCATCAAGATTCCCTTGAGCTTCTGAATAAAGAGTTTCAAACCAGCCAGTATAGTCTCCCCGATCGTATGATTCGGTAGACAATTCACGAACGCGAGATCGAGAGTCTGTCATAAATTAATTATTAAATTGGTTTAATCCCAATTAATAGAGCTAGTTCTAACCATTTCCAATAACAGTCTACATCTGCAAACCCAATCGCTCGAAGATAACCGAGCTGTGTTTCGACATCTAGTAATTGATTCGATGGATCTTCACCTTCGGCTGTATAACCAATTTTAGTTAGGAACTGAATATGTATTTTCTGATTGGGTGAAGCCACATGTTCGAGATTGGCAAATACACCACCAGGATTTAATCTGTCGAATATTTCGGCGTATAGAGAAGCTTTGCGATCGTGGCTAACATGATGAATTGCAAAGCTAGAAACGATCGCATCAAACTTACCTAGATCTGGAAGAGGATCGTCTAAATTATGACTGACGATTTCGATGGAATCATCACCCTTGAATCTCGCCCCAGCTTTTTCGAGCATCACTGGTGAAAAGTCTACCGCAATTCCGGTAGCTGATGGACGATCGATTTTGAGTAATGCCATCAATCTACCATCCCCTGTACCCAAATCGAGAATCTGTTGGGCATCTTTTGGGATATAGTCGAGTAATACAGCTTCACCCTCGGTACGATGAGGAATACTATCGGCTTTGGCGAGGTAGCCTAATGCGTGTTCGGTTGTAGACCATAAATTTACCATATCGGTGAACTTTCAGTAATTAATGGCTGCGGCTGTGTATCTCTACTATAGACAAGGAGATAAGTGCTTGTCCAATATATATTAGTCTTACTACTCATACTTATTAAGTCTTAATCTCTGACTACTCAGCATCACCATCATTTATATGTCAAAATTCAATGGCTGCTTAATTTGCCTAGTTATTACAGCTACCTCACTTTTTATCGATAAGCCAATTCTCGCCGCTCCCATCGCGATGAATTCTGTGACGGATCCTTTCCAGGGGAAAATCTTGGTGGCTCAGTCACCTAGTGAGGCAAATCTAGAAAGAGATGATGTATTGGATGATATTGTGTCAAATCGAGTAGATAAACTAAAGGGATTTCTCGAACGAGGTGGTAACGTAAATGATTATCTTCATAGTGCTATTAATGCGGGGTCGATTGGTGCTGTAAAAATGATGCTCGATCGAGGGGCAAATGTCAACTTAGTTGGCGAAGAAGGTTTGACTCCAGTGATGATTTCAGCAAGAGTTACTTATCGAGTTGGTGTAGATATGACTGCACTTTTAATTAAAAAAGGTGCAAATATTAATGCTAAAGCGAGTAAAGGCAGTACACCTTTGATGTTTGCCGCTTGGGGTGTAGCGACTCATTATCAAGATGAGTATGTTAAGGTAGTTCGGCTATTAATCAAAAATGGTGCGAAGGTAAATGTGAAAAATCAGATGGGTGATACACCATTAAGTATTGCCAAGAGTGGTAATTGGAATAAGATTGTGACGATTCTCAAAAGGGCAGGTGCAAAAGTTTAGATCGATTGGCTTCAGCTAGAATCATATTGTGTATTGGGGGGATAATCCTAAAGCAGATATTCCAGGTGCAAAAAATGCAGGAATGAAGATAATTTTAAAATATAATTTGTCTTGGCAAACAGCAAAAGCAGCCGACGCGATCGTTGACAAACTCCATAAAATTACCCTCATCCTCGATCTGTTTAAAGGCAATCGATCGGTACCTAAACTAATGACTATACAAATCATTAATAAATTGATGTAATATTAATTGAGCATTTGTGATTGGGATAGCTTGCCCTTTGTGCTCATGCCTTTGGCGATAAGAGAATCCCGTTGAGCTTTCAACTGAATTAAATAATTCAGATATAATTGGGATGACTTCTGTATCTAAGGCATCGCGAAAAAGGTTTATGGGTAAAATTAGTTGAGATGTATCGCGAAGATCGTATAGGAACTCTAATTGAAAACGTTCGGGATTAAATCTAGCAAGTGCTAGAGGTTTTACCCAATAGCGAGCAGAGATCTCAATCGTATCGATAACCTCAGCGAATAGACGCTCTTTTCCCTGGCGAGAATCTAGACAAACGATTCGAGCTATTTCGCTGGCGAATGGTGAATTTTTGTCAATCATTTAGATCGCTCTATTTTTAAATTAAAACTATTATTAATTATAATGACTAAAGCAGTTCTTTTCGATCTAGATGGAACATTACTCGATTCTCCTGTCGGAGAGGCTTCGCCAACGTGACACCTCGATCGAACAGTTCATTGCAATGCAGTATGACAGGCTTGCCGAAAACTTAAAGCACATTCCTAAAAATGATTATATAACTAGATTCATCGAATTAGACTGTCATGGGTATGTTTGGAAAGATAAGGTTTATCAACAATTAGTTGAAGAATTTCAAATTAAGAGTTTGACTTGGCAGATCTTGCTACAAGACTATGAGCAAGAGTTTCAGCATCATTGCATCCCATTTTCTGGACTCGTTGAGATGTTAAGCTTGTTGAGAAAGCAAGGTTATTTATTAGGTATTATCAGCAATGGGCGGGGAACATTTCAAACTAAGGCGATTCTCCAAAGGAGAGGCTACGCCAACGAAGGATTAGGTATTCAAGACTATTTTGATGTCATCCTCATTTCCGAATTCGAGCAAATTAGAAAACCGCAAGCCGAAATTTTCCATAGAGCTGCACAGCGATTGGGAGTAATGTATGCAGACTGTGTATTTGTTGGCGATAATCCTGAAGCAGATATTCTAGGTGCAAAAAATGCAGGGATGAAGGCAATTTGGAAACGTAATTTGTCTTGGCAAGAAGCAAAAGCAGCCGATACGATCGTTGACAAACTCGATGAGATTCCCTTTATCCTCGATCGATTTTAGGTCAGTCGATCGATGTTTAAATTAATGACTCGATCCCTTCGATTAGCGATGAGATTACGCTATTAAACACAACTCGATCGCATTGCCCCAATTACTTTCTCCCTGTCATGACGATAATAGCCACCAAGAGCGATTCCGAAAAGCGGAGGCTCTCGGTTACGCAGCTAAATTTTATAGATTGAAACTAATCCATTCACATCAAAATCAATTTCTAACCGAAATTTTTGCAATAGGCTCGTGCCTAAAAGTGGCTTTAATCCAGTCGCTAAAACTGGCACTACTTTTTCCTCTCCATCCCAAAGAATCGTCGCTATGTGTATCGGCAATAAAGACTCGCTATTATCCGCTAACCGGACAGATACACTCGAATACAGCGGCAGATTCATCGCACTAATTGCTTGGGGTGGCAAAGTTAGATAGTCATTAAAGCCAGTATCAACCACGAAATCTATCCCGAAGCTAGGTTGCTCTGGCAATAAAAATACGATCTGTACACTTGGTCTTCCGTTGACAACTCTACCTTGAATCACTTAACAACCCGCTCCATTTCTCCACCAAAAACTATCGCAACATCATAACCAATTCGGATCGTAAATAGTCGAGCTACAGGATTTTTACCCTTTAACTTTATAGCTGACTCTACACCACTTCGATCGATCCCATATTCGCCTGTCTCGGCATCAATGACAATCATCTGACCGATATTTTCTCCATGCTCGACTTCTTGGCGAATACCATTTTCGTAAAACTGCTTTGCTCTACCAGCAACTTCTTCCATCGTCCAAAAAATAGCTTGCATAATCGATCCTCATGGTTATTGTTGAAACTATATGTGTATCATACCTCACTTAAAGAAGCAATTGCCTGATTAAACACTTTACTCGATCGCATTGCCCCAATTGCTTTCTCCCTGTTAGGATGATAATAACCGCCAAGATCGATCGAGTCTCCCTGCGCCCCATTTAACTCATCTAGAATCACCATTTCATGTTCGCTTAATTCTTGAGCAAACTTTCCGAACTTCTCTTTCAATTCTAGATTTTCATCCTGCTCTGCTAAAGCTTGCGCCCAATACATTGTGAGATAGAAATGACTACCGCGATTGTCTAATTCTTTGACTTTCGAGGAAGGTGATTTAGCATTATCTAAATACTTGCCATTAGCCCGATCGAGTGTTGCTGCTAAAATCAGTGCATCTGGATTATTTGTCTTTTGCCCTACATCTTCCAACGCCACCGCCAAAGCCAAAAATTCACCCAAAGAATCCCAGCGCAGATGCCCTTCAGTGAGAAATTGTTGAACATGTTTTGGTGCAGATCCGCCCGCACCTGTCTCAAATAAACCGCCACCTGCAAGTAATGGTACGATCGACAACATCTTAGCACTCGTACCCAATTCTAAAATCGGAAATAAATCTGTCAGATAATCCCGCAACACGTTTCCCGTGACAGAAATAACATCTTTACCTGCTTTAATTCGATCGCAAGTAAATCGCATCGCCGCAACAGGTGGCATAATCTGAATATCTAATCCCGTCGTGTCATGATTGCCTAAATATTCATTCACCTTAGCAATTAGATTAGCATCATGGGCGCGATCCTTATCCAACCAAAAAATTGTCGGATTCCCCGTAGCTTTCGCCCGATTTACCGCCAACTTCACCCAATCCTGAATCGGTAAATCCTTCGTCTGACACATCCGCCAGATATCGCCCTGCTCCACCTGATGCTTCATCAACGTCGCTCCAGAGGCATCTACAACGCGCACCAAGCCCTCCGACAGAATTTCAAAGGTCTTGTCATGAGAACCATATTCCTCGGCTTTCTGCGCCATCAAGCCCACGTTGGCGACATTTCCCATCGTCGTCACGTCAAAGGCTCCATGCTCCTGGCAGAATTTGATACATTCCTGATAAATCGTCGCATAACAGCGATCGGGTATCATTGCCTTCATATCCTGGAGCTTACCATCAGGTCCCCACATCTGCCCCGAAGTCCGAATCGCCGCCGCCATCGACGCATCGATAATCACATCGCTGGGTACATGGAGATTGGTAATACCCTTATCAGAATTGACCATCGCCAAGGGAGGACGATTGGTATAAACTGCTTGAATGTCAGACTCGATCTCGTTTCGATCCACATCTGGTAAAGATTGAATCTTGCTATAGACATCACCGATACCGTTATTTGGATTCACGCCCAATCGAGCAAAAGTATCGGCATACTTGGTAAATACATCCCGATAATAAACCGTGACAGCGTGCCCGAATAAAATCGGATCGGATACCTTCATCATCGTCGCCTTCACATGGAGCGAGAGCAACACATTTTCCGCCTTAGCCGCCTTAATTTCTCGCGCATAGAAAGCCCGCAACGCCTTGACACTCATCACCGCCCCATCAATGACTTCCCCCGCCGTCACCATCGTCTTTTCCTTCAACACCGTCACCGCACCATCCAAACCGACTAACTCAATTTTTACCGCTCCCGCCTCATTGACAACTACAGATTGCTCGCTCTCATAAAAATCACCATTCCCCATATGAGCAACATGAGTCTGGGAATCCGCCGCCCATGCACCGACTTTGTGGGGGTTATTTTGGGCATATTTTTTCACCGCCGCCGCTACCCGTCTATCAGAATTGCCCTCACGCAATACCGGATTCACCGCACTACCCAAAATCTTCCCATACCGCGCCTTAATCGCCGTTTCCGCTTCATTCTCTGGCTGGGCTGGATAGTCGGGAAGATCGTATCCCTGCGCCTGCAATTCCGTGATTGCTGCTATCAATTGGGGAATGGAAGCACTGATATTTGGCAACTTGATAATATTAGCTGCGGGAGTCTTCGCCAATTCGCCCAATAGAGCTAGAGCATCGGGTTGTTGTTGAGCGGGTTTCAACCTGTCGCCAAAAGCGGCTATAATCCGCCCAGCGAGAGAGATATCACTAGTCTCGATCTCTACATTAGCAGCTTTGGTAAATGCTTGGACGATCGGCAAGAATGAATATGTTGCCAAAGCCGGAGCTTCATCGGTAAGGGTGTAGACGATTTTCGAGGGTTGGGGTGTCATGAATCTTGTTGGTATGGTGCGGGAGCGTGTCGCGGCGACTCCAAACCATCATTTTGACATCTCTTGGGGATTTGGTGGTAGTCTTGTTGGCTAACTGGAGAATAGGGAGCGAAAATCTCGAAGTATCTCGCTCACAGATGAGATTGCTTTACAGTTCTGCGCTGATGATGGATGCTACGCAAACGTAGTAGTATACCTGGCGGATTCATATAGTAGAATATATCCATCGAGCTATAGGATGGCACTATGTCTGAGTTAACGATCGATATTAGCGAAACTACCCATAAAACTCTACTCCAGTTAGCTCAATCATCTGGGGACGATTTGGTGACGATTATGGATCGAGCAGTAGAAAACTATCGCCGATATGTTTTTCTGGTTCAAGCCGATCGTGCATTCGCTACATTGAGACAAAATAAAGAGTTATGGCAAGAAGAGATCGCTGAAAGACAAGCATGGGATCTGACGATCGCCGATGGAGTAATTGAATAGTGGCACAAATTACTAGAGGTGAAATATGGTTAGTAGATCTCAATCCATCCAAAGGACACGAACAAGCAGGAAAACGACCATGTTTAATTATCTCAGTCGATCTGTTTAATCAAGGTGCCGCTGGATTAGTTGTCGTATTACCAATTACCTCCAAAGAAAAAAGCATCCCTTTTCATGTCGAGATTGCCCCAAATAATGGTGGACTGAAAGTTAAAAGCTTCATTAAGTGTGAGGATGTTCGTTCGATTTCAGTAGAGCGGCTCGATAAATGTTGGGGCACCGTCTCATCAGACATATTAATAGCAGTAGAAGATAGATTGAGAATTTTAATGGGGCTGTAGCAATAATTATCGATCTCTAAATGCGGCGATAATCCGCCCAGCCAAAGAAATATCCCTACTTGCGTGCCTTCTTAGGCAATCGTTACATTCGCCATCTTGGGAAATACCTCGACGATCGGCAAGAATGAATAAGTTGCCAAAGCTGGAGCTTTATCGGTAAGGGTGTAGACGATTTTCGAGGGTTGGGCTGCCTCCTGTGAGCGGAGTCGAATAGTCATGGCTGTTGTTGGTATGGTGCGGGAGCGTGTCGCGGCGACTCCAAACCATCATTTTGACATCTCTTGGGGATTTGGTGGTAGTCTAGTTAGCGAAATGGGTAATCATAATAATAGAGGCTGAAAAAATATGCGAAATTCGGAAAAGAAACTGAGAGAAGCATTCGATCTCGTAGCCGATTCACTTGTAGCTGCTGGTTATCCAGAGAGAGTTCAATGTGCTTATGAATTGGTTGATGCTAATGAATCTGCTATCGCTTTGGAGATAATGTGTAGCAATTTGTATGAATTTGACTGCCATATTCCGGCAAGAGCATATGAATTATTGGCTGAAGCTGGAGTTAATATGAATGTCGATAGTGACTATTGGGAAACACTCAAACCCTTAGTTACCAAATAGATTACATCGATCGATTTAGTTAAAATTATGCTGGGCTATAATTGAGATCGCTCTTAATGGTCGATCGATCCTCATTCGATCGAATCAGTTAAAATTATGTCAGATTGAATTTGCGATCTTAATACTCGTTGGCGTAGCCTCTCCTTTGGAGAATCGCTAGCCAACTGCATATTCGGTAAATTGACGCTTAAAAGGAGAGTGAAAGCCAACTACAATATCGGTCTTAGCAACTCCCATTTCTACAAGCTCCGCCGGAATATCATTCTCGGTACCATTGTGCTGGAGCCAAATTTTTCCATCTTTAATATCGAGATGTAAAATGCAACCATAGATTCGGCGATCGTCATGCCAACCAACATGTACTAATTGATAACTATGTCTAACAGTATCAAAAATAAGCTCTGTATCAACTGTTGGATCGTCACCACTCAAAACAGCATAATCTTGGAGAAGTTTCTGTACAATTGTAGAATATTGGATTAAGTTAGCCATTGCTCGATGACCTCTTGTTGGGGTTTATAGATGATTAATTTTAGTTGTTGACTATGAATGATTCCTTGGGCAAGTTGAGTAGCAAAAAATGAGGTGTAAGCGTCCATTGGTACCGCAAGATAGAGAACATATTCGGGATATTGTTCTGCTAAGAGGATGCGATAACTAATGAATTGTCCAAGCGCAGTATGAAATTCGGTGACGGCAGAGTTTTTCAAAAAGCTTTTAACTTCAAATGCAATTTTTTGTCCCTCACGTTCTGCTGCGAATACTTTTTCGGCTCCTAAATCAATATACAGGTTGCCTAGTTCATAGCGAAGGATTAGGGGATCGTGAGTAATAGTCCAACCATCTTTTTCTAGAGCATGGCGAACGACATCATGGAACGTATCTTTTCTCGACATCTCTAAAGATAGATAAATCTGAGATCGATCTTAACACTAGATCGATCCTCTGTCCCTCGAATCAGTTAAAACTACCCTAGATTGAAATTGAGATCGCTCTTAATACTCGTTGGCGTAGCCTCTCCTTTGGAGAATCGCTTGACAAGCCCTCTCTTTTTGAGAGATAATCATTGGGTCTGAGTATAACTGTCAAGACTTAATGCACTTAATCTCGATAGCAATGATAAGTGGAAAAATGACCCTTACTTTTAACCGAGAGCAATATGCTCAACTCTTGACAAAGTATCAACATAAAGTGATTGAAACAGAGCAAGAGTATCGTAAAGCTCTAACAGTAGTAGAATATTTTGTATTTAAAAAAGAGCGGACTTTAGAAGAATTAGCATTGTACGATCTAGCGATCCTGCTAGTCAAAGACTATGAATCTAAAATTTGTTCGATGGATGATTGGCGAATTATGTGATAATTACTGAGCCAGCCGCAGACATCCCCATTCTCAATAAAATGGCAGGTAGCCCTATTCAAATTTTAGTAGTTGAAGCCGATCCAGTGATGCGAGCGGGCTTGAGTGCCTGTATACAGCGGTTTGCAGATTATGTGCAAGTAGCGGCTGAAGCGGAAACTGGATCTAGTGCGTTACTGGTACTAAGGGAACGGATGGGAACAAATGTTACAATCGACCTAGTTCTACTCGGACTGTCTCCAGATTATAGCAGCCAACAGTTATCGGCGATGCTCCAGGGGAGCAGCTCCGCCAACGATTTTTGTCAGCAAGTCAAAACTATCGATCCAAATTTACCGATCTTGTTGTTGAGTGCGCCCCAAGATCCCCATCTACAGGGACTATTCGCCATTGGGATTGAAGGTTGCTGCCTTCGGGGTACGTCGATTGTTGATTTGGTAGAATATATCCGTCAAGTCGCTGCTGGTAAAACTATTTGGGCACCAGAAATTCGCCAACAGTTGTCGCTCTCTAACGATCCTAGCGTTACCAATGCCGGAATTCTAGGCAATTCTGCGGCAAAGAGGCTCCGCCAACGAATTCAATCTGCTGGTTTACAACAGATCGAAACAGCATTAACAGGGCTAAATACCGCGCTGGCTTCCCCGCAAATTTCGCACCTAGAGCGATCGATTTTAGCTGGGCGTAGACGAGAACTAAATGCAGCGCGTTGGCTCGTTAAAAGGGTATTAGCCACCTCACAGCCGCAACTCGAACCACTGGCGCAACCACTGGATCTAAATCGCCAATCTGTCCTTAAATCTGGCGAACTCACGACTACCAACACTGGCGCAATTACGCCCAAAGCTTTACAAGCAGGGATATTCGATCGGATTGCTGCCAAATTGCAATTCAATCTCGAAAATCTAACACCTACGCCATTAGAGATCGATCTATTAAGATTGGATAAGAAGCGAGAACTATACTATTTAATTTTGCGCCAATTTGAAGGACTCTTGGACGAGTTGCGTTTTTCTGAAGTTACAGTCGATGGATTACCAGCCAAACAGTCGATGATTTGGCAAGACTTGTGGGCATCGGTGACGACTGATTTTTTTGGGAGATATTATAATATCTCAAGTACAGATATTTACCGAGAAATTGTGCCGACTTTATTACAAGATCGGCAGATAGTCCAAACTGAGATTTTGGCTAAAATTCCCCAAACGATCGAGTTATTAAATTATTTCCTATTTCAGACACCATTGACAATCGACAGTATCAGCTATGCTGCCGATACTCAGATCGCCGCAGATCGGGCTGGTGACTTATTAGAAAATCTCACAATTCATCTAGCAAATGCTGTCATCCAACCATTGCTAAATTACTTTGGCAATTCCGACGAGATTAAATCGCGCTTTTTCGATCGGCGGTTACTTTCCACCCGTGAAATCGAGCGGTTTCGGAACGATCTATCTTGGCGTTATCGGATCGATCGCTATTTTAGCGAACCTCAAGCGATCTTTGAAAGTAAATATTATCTGTTTACATTTACCAATTACGGGATCGAACGCATTGCTATTTACGCACATCGCCCCCAAGAATTAGAGCATCTTTCAGGGCTTGCCCTCACAGTAACTCTAGCTCTAGAAACACGAGACGCGCTCTCCCCCCGTTTGAAATCTGCTACCACCCTGATTGGTAGTGCTATTGTCTACTTACTCACCGAAATTATCGGTCGTGGGATCGGTTTAATCGGTCGCGGCGTAATTAAAGGAGTTGGTAATATTTGGCAAGAAAGTAATCGTCGTCGTTAATCATAATAGGGGATAGGGGATAGGGAATAGGGGATAGGGGGAATTTAGGGGTGAAAACTGTATTGAAAATGATTGTACTTTTACTTTCGCAGGAGGTCTAATATGCAAAGAACTCGTCTTAGTACTCTATTCGATCGACTATTTCAGCAATTTACCCAGTGGGGTCAAAATCCTTGGCGGCGACTGTCGATCGTTATTATTAGTCTGTTGATGGGCAATTTTCTAGCTAGCATAGTTTCCACAACTACTGGGCAAAAAGCCGAGTTAGACATTACAGTTGCCCTAATTCTATTGACGATCGTCGAGACAGTTAGTTGGCTCACTTATGGTAGCAATTTTGGTCGTCGTCGCCCCGATTCTGGAGCTATATTGGGTGAGCGTCCGCTGTGGATTGCTATCCTAAATAGCCTCAAGCTGGGCTTGATTTATGGTCTATTTGTTGAAGCATTTAAGCTGGGGAGTTAGCACAAATTATCTTGTGGTATAGATCGCCAAAGGTAAGGCTAGACCTAATAAAACACCAACCAATCATCATCGATCGCTAATTTCTCCAATGGCATTATTAAACCCACCGTCAGTTAAAACTCCAAATCGATACTGGCGATCGCTAGTTGTCATCCTCGTGCTGGGACTAATCGTCGAAATTGGGGCGCGTCTGGGTGCAGAAATATTATGGTTTCAGGAGCTAGGCTACCTGCCGATGTATTTGCTGCGGCTGGTTACACAGGGGCTATTAGGCATAGTTGTATTTACGATTACGACAGTCTATTTGCTCTGGAATTTAGCCCTAGCCCAACGGCTGAAGCCTCCCAATCCATCATCAGATCGTCAAGCCATTTCGCTCTCCAGCCGTCGCCCCCTGAGTCTTCGATGGCTGCTACCTTTGACACTAATTTTGAGCCTGCTAGCGATCGCGATGTTGGTTCACTATGGTCGGATGGCGATGAGTCAATGGTCTGTCAATCCCGATTTGCCCAGTGTAGTTCCACCTGCACCAGTTTTGCTGCGTCCAGAATTATGCTGGAAATTGACCACACAGCTCCTATTCAATGGTTGGGTGACTGTTGGGGTCATAGTTCTGGCGATCGCCATCCTCATCTATCCACGCTGGTTGCTGCGATCGATCGCGCCGATCTTGAGTATGTTCATTGCTGGGGTGCTGTCTCGTCAGTGGATGCGGATACTTCCCCTATTTCAAGCTACTGCTTTTAACAGCAGCGATCCCGTTTTTGGCAAAGATATTAGTCTGTATGTATTTAACCTCCCAGCGATCGAACTGCTGGAATTCTGGCTGATGGGCGGCTGTTTAGCTGGATTTATTGTTGTCCTCCTGACATATTTACTAGCTGGCGATAGCTTGAGTCAAGGGCGGTTTGGGGGATTTTCACGCCAGCAGCAACGCCACCTGTTTGGAGTCGGCGGAATGTTGATGCTAGTTGTGGGTTTTAGCTATGAGATTAGCTGTGCTGAGTTGCTGTATTCACCCCGTGGCGTGTCCTATGGGGCTAGTTATACAGATATAACGGTGCAATTGCCAGCTTATGAGGTGTTGAGCTTTGTAGCCCTGGCGATCGCGGGCTACTGCTGCTGGGGAGCTATTTCTGCTCGCCGTCATCTGGTGGGGTGGAAGTTTATTCTCGTAGCAATCGGTTTGGCTCTGGTGCTGGCGATCGCCACTAGCACTATTTTACCCATAGCAGTCCAGTCGCTGCTGGTGCAACCGAACGAATTAGCACGAGAAACACCCTATATTCAACGCACGATCGAAATGACGCGCAAGGCATTCGGGTTAGACAAGATCGATGCTCAAACTTTCGACCCCCAAGACAATCTCACCGAGCAAACAATTCAGGCAAACGATCGCACAATTCGGAATATTCGGCTCTGGGATAAAGAACCCCTGCTTGATACCAATCGCCAACTCCAACAGATTCGCCTTTACTATCGGTTTCCCGATGCCGATATCGATCGCTATCTTTTAGCTAGGGAACCGCCAACCGCCAGCCCAAACACACCAAATCCCCCAGCAAAAATCGTTCCAGAACCCCAACAAGTCCTGATTTCGGCACGAGAACTAGAATATACCGCCGTCCCCAAGCAAGCCCAAACCTGGGTCAACAAACATCTGATCTATACTCACGGGTACGGTTTTACGCTCAGTCCAGTCGATCGGGTGGCTCCAGATGGATTACCGGAATACTTGGTCAAAGATATCGGTATTACCCAAGGGAGTCCCCTGACTACCTCCAGCGCAGCCGTGCGGCAGAGCATCCCGATCGGTCAACCCCGCATCTACTACGGGGAAAATGCCAATAGCTACATCATGACTGGCACCAAAGTCAAGGAATTAGACTATCCCAGCGGCAATGATAATGTTTATAACGTCTACGATGGGCGCGGCGGGATTAATATTGGTACACCGTGGCGGAAACTGCTATTTGCGAAGTACTTAAATGACTGGCGGATGGTGTTGACACCGGAGTTTTTGCCAGAAACTAAACTGCTGTTTCGCCGTAACTTGAATCGACGAATTCGATCGATCGCCCCATTCTTGAGATACGATAGCGACCCTTATTTAGTAGCCGCAGATGGCAGATCCAACCCGAAAAATCCCCAAGATCCCAGTTATTTATACTGGATTGTTGATGCTTATACCACTAGCGATCGCTATCCTTATTCTGATGTAGGTAAAGAAGGAATCAATTATATTCGCAACTCAGTTAAAGTAGTCATCGATGCTTATCATGGCTCAGTCAACTTTTATATTACCGATCCTCGCGATCCGATCGTCACTACTTGGGCGAAGATTTTTCCCGATTTATTCAAGCCGCTCAGTGCCATGCCCGCGAATTTACGCTCGCACCTCCGGTATCCCGCAGACTTCTTCAAAATCCAATCAGAGCGGTTGATGACTTACCATATGACCGACCCCCAGGTATTTTACAATCGGGAAGATCAGTGGCAAATTCCCACCGAAGTCTACGGCGATAAACCCCGCCTAGTAGAGCCTTATTATCTGATTACCAGTTTACCTACCGTCCCCTTTGAAGAATTCATTCTGCTGCTGCCATATACACCCCAACAACGGACAAATTTGGTTGCATGGTTAGCCGCCCGTTCCGATGGTGAAAACTATGGCAAATTATCACTCTACACCTTTCCGAAGCAACGACTCATCTATGGCCCCGAACAAATCGAAGCGCGAATCAATCAAGATCCAGAAATTTCTCAACAAATTTCTCTATGGAATCGTCAAGGTTCGAGAGTCATTCAGGGTAATCTTTTAATCGTGCCGATTTCCGTTGCCAAAGGTGCTACCAATCGGCAATCGCTACTATATGTCGAACCCCTCTATCTAGAAGCAACTCTAAATAAACTACCAACTTTGATTCGGGTAATTGTCGCTTATGAAAACCGGATTGTGATGGCTCAAACACTCCAACAAGCATTGACAGCTATTTTCAAAACATCCCCAACACCTGCACCACCACCGATCGTTCGTCCTGTTATTGATTAATCGAAGAAGTAAAAACATACGTAGATTATTGGTAGGGTTGGGCAGGTTCGTACGATAGTTAATTGCACGTTTGAATCATTAGCATAAACCTGCCCCTACAGTCCCTTAAATTGGATAAATTCAGCTAACCTCACCAGTAATATTCCGATCGCCCGAATCCGTAGGGGTGGGTTTATGCTAGTAAAGATCGCTAAATTCTAGAAATCTTAAACAAAACCCACCCAACCCCACCAACAACGCCCAGATTGGATCGATCGCCATGTTGATAAAAACATACGTAGATTATTGGTAGGGTTGGGCAGGTTCGTACGATGGTTAATTGTATGTTTTAATCATTAGCATAAACCTGCCCCTACAGTCCCTTGAATTGGATAAATTTAGCTAATCTCACCAGTAATATTCCGATCGCCCGAATCCGTAGGGGTGGGTTTATGCTAGTAAAGATCGCTAAATTCTAGAAATCTTAAACGAAACCCACCCAACCCCACCAGCAACGCCCAGATTGGATCGATCGCCATGTTGATAAAAACATGCGTGGATTAGTGGTGGGGTTGGGCAGGTTCGTTCGATAGTTAATTGCACGTTTTAGTCATTAGCATAAACCTGCCCCTACAGTCCCTTAAATTGCATAAATTAAGTAATATTCCGATCGCACAGAAGTCTAAAGACGCGAGGCTTCCCGACATCCCGCTCTCTCCTGGTGATAGAATTCAGCAACGAGCAATTCGGTTGCCCTCTTCATTTTTATTACAACAAACCATGTTTTTGAACGACACCCTGACTTTATGGAGTGCTGCCAGCGCACCGCCACTATTGGCGACAGTAGCAGCCGAATATTCGCCGATTATTCTGTCTGGAGTCTTACTAACTCTAGTGACGATCTTTATCGCTAGTAAACTTGGCGCGGAAGTAGCCAAGCGATTAGACTTTCCCCCAGTGTTGGGGGAATTGGTAGCAGGTGTAATTGTGGGAGTTTCGGCTCTACATCTAGTAATTTTTCCTGAAGGTGGATTAGTGGCGGCAGATTCCCTCGTGATGACGGCACTCCAAGCTCTCAATCACCTTTCGCCAGAGGGACTTGAGACTGTTTTTGAGTCCCAGAGTGAAGTTCTCTCGGTGCTGGCGGAACTCGGCGTGATTATTCTCCTATTTGAAATCGGGCTGGAGTCTGACTTGCGCCAACTTAAAGCGGTCGGAATTCAAGCGGTTGTGGTTGCCTGTGTGGGGGTAGCTGTGCCTTTCGCTGCGGGTACTGCTGGATTGATGCTGTTGTTTCATGTGGCGGCAATCCCAGCGATTTTTGCTGGGGCAGCATTGACGGCAACGAGTATCGGGATTACGTCAAAGGTACTGTCGGAGTTGGGGCAATTAAAGTCTAAGGAAGGTCAAATTATTGTCGGTGCGGCAGTAATTGATGATGTGCTGGGAATTATTGTGCTGGCTGTAGTTGCCAGTCTTGCCAAAACTGGTGAGATTGATGTGACTAATGTGATTTATTTAATCGTCAGTGCCACTGTATTTCTGATCGGTTCGATTTTGTTGGGCGGTTTTTTCAATCAAGCATTTACAGGGATCGTCAAGAAACTCGAAACTCGCGGCAACATTATTATTCCGGCATTTATATTTGCCTTTCTCATGGCATTTTTGGGCAACGCAATTCATCTAGAGGCAATTTTGGGCGCGTTTGCTGCTGGATTGGTATTGGATGAAAGCGATGCGCGAGATGAGTTGGATAAACTAATTAAACCGATCGCGGATCTGTTCGTACCGATCTTTTTTGTGACTGTGGGTGCGCGGGCAGATCTGGGGGTTTTGAACCCGACTGTACCGGAAAATCGAGCCGGATTGTTAATCGCTGTCTTTTTAGTCGTGGTGGCAGTAATCGGTAAATTGGTGACGGGTTGGGCGGTATTCGGTATCCCTGGTGTCAACCGTTGGGCGATCGGGGTAGGGATGATTCCCCGTGGTGAGGTTGGCTTGGTGTTTGCTGGAATCGGTGCGGCGAGTGGTATTTTAGATAAACCGTTGCAGGTGTCGATTATTATCATGGTGATTTTGACGACTTTTGTGGCTCCACCATTTCTCCGCGTCGCTTTTGGTGAAGCTGTCAAAACCGATGCTCCAGTTGAACCGACTAGCGAGTAATAACCCGATCTTCAGTCCGATCGATTTGTCAAGCTAAATAATGGATTGTCGATCGGCAGTTTTGAACTTAGATCGAGTGAATTTAAGATCGTACCAAGAACGCTTAAACATAGACCTTTCAGGATAAAATTATACCAGCGTCCCCAACTCATGAGAGTCGGAGTGTCTCCCTTGCTTCTCAATCCGCGAAGTACCCAAAATCCACAATCGAAATGACAGTTTCTCGTACTATTTGCCTGGGTTTTCTGGCCGTTATCTTGACTGGCACGATGCTGCTAATGCTGCCATTCTCAACGACGAGCGGACAGTGGAATGATCCGATCGTGTCATTGTTTACATCGACCTCTGCCGTTTGCGTTACGGGGCATGTCGTAGTCGATACCGCCACTCATTTTTCCCGATTTGGACAGTTTGTAATTATGCTGCTAATCCAGATCGGCGGGTTGGGCTATATGACAGTGACAACTTTTCTATTGCTGCTGCTAGGCAGGAGATTCGGGCTAAAGGACAAAGTTGCCATTCAGCAATCACTCGATCGCCGCGCGCTGCAAGGTAGTACTCAAATTCTCAAATCGATTGTTGCCACAACGCTGCTGTTTGAACTAACGGGAGCTTTTTTACTGCTGCTGGTGTTTGTCCCCGATCTCGGTTGGGCAAAGGGGCTATGGTTTGCCCTCTTCCATAGTGTCAGTGCTTGGAACAATGCTGGCTTTGGCTTGTTTTCTGATAATTTGGTGGGATATCGAGGTTCTCTGTTAGTCAACGCGGTAATTACCGGATTGATTATCTTTGGGGGGATTGGCTATGAGGTGATCTTAGAGCTATATGTGATGATTCAAGAGCGGCTACGGCGGCAGAAGATGAAGACAGTACGCACCTTGAATTTTCGGGTAGCGGTGAGTACAACACTGTTTTTGCTATTTGGCGGTACTTTGGCGATTTGGGCGATCGAAACTAGAAATCCCCAAACGTTAGGATCGCTGAACATCTCCGAGCAGCTACTCGCCGCATGGTTTCAATCTGTCACTGCTCGTACTGCTGGCTTTAATACGATCGATGAATCCAAGCTGACGATCGCAGGCATGTTTGTGACGGTTGCCCTGATGTTCATTGGCGGTAGTCCAGGCGGCACGGCTGGCGGGATCAAAACCAGCACCGCACGAGTGGTAGCAAGCTGCACTTATGCGATTTTGCAAGGAAAAGAGTCCGTGATTCTCTATCGCCGTCAGGTGCCAAATTCACTGCTGCTCAAGGCGATCGCGGTGATCTTTGGCTCGATGATGACAGTCATCTGTGGGACGATCGCCATTTCACTCGCCGATCCACAGCTAAACTTTATCAACATCCTATTTGAAGTAGTTTCTGCCTTTGCCACCGTCGGACTTTCGACTGGGATTACCGCAGGGCTGACACCTTTTAGTAAGCTAGTGTTGATCGCGACCATGTATATTGGACGAGTCGGAATTTTGTTACTAATTTCCTCAATATTGGGCGATCCTCAACCCAGTACCGTCAGTTATCCAGAAGAATCTTTACTAGTTGGGTAAGGGCATAAACCTATCCACGAAAGTAACAATACCCTCTTTTTTCGTATTATTTTCGTCTAAAGTTCCCCCTGTCTTGAAAAGGTGCTTCACTTGGGGAGACCCCAAGACCGCACTTTTCGCTACCCCCTACCCCCTATCCCCTATCCCCTCAAAACCATGTCTAATTCAACAGAACGTCCTGCTTTCAGCTTTTTTCGTAACTTGCGACCACACAAAGCTCGCCAATTTGCCGTAATTGGTTTAGGTAGATTTGGGCGGGCAGTATGCGAAACGCTCCACCAGTCCGGTTATGAGGTATTGGGTACAGATGTTAATGAAGGACGAGTCGCTGATATTTTAAGTGCTGGAAGTGCTGCCCACGCAGTAGTCTTAGATTCTACTAATCCCTTAGCACTCAAGGAGGCGGGAATCTTTGAGTTTGATACCGTGATTGTAGCGATCGGTAACTACTTACAAGAAAGTATTATTACTACCCTAAATCTCAAAGAAGCTGGTGTCTCGTATGTAATCGCCAAAGCTTCTTCAGATGTTCATGCTAAATTGCTCCAAAAAGTTGGAGCCGATCGGCTAGTATTACCAGAATATGAAGGAGGTTGCAATTTAGCGCAGACACTGATTAAGCCAGGAATTTTAGATCGCCTCGATTTAGATCCCCAACATAGTATTGTCGAACTCAAAGTGCCAGAGTCTTTTTATGGCAAAACCATTCTGGAACTCAGACTGCGGAGCGATTATGGACTCAATGTTTTAGCGATCGGCCAGTCTCAAAATTTTGATATTAATCCTAAACCCGATCGGCGGCTTTGTCAAACAGATGTATTAGTGGTAATTGGCACTAAATCCGATCTCGACAGGTTGCCATTGTAAGACCGCAGTTGATTATTGTTCGGATCGGTAGTATCGATACGATCGCGACAAGATAAGGTACTTTAAGAGTGGCAAGCTAATTCGGTAGACAAGATCGACGATCGCTGTCTACAGTCTAGTGTGGTGCCCTTTTGAAGTTTCTTTCAGCAATTGGATTTTATGGTAGCAGTAGCAATTCTGGCAGCGGGCAAGGGCACAAGGATGAGATCGGACTTACCCAAGGTTTTACACTTATTGGGGGGGATCTCTTTGGTAGAGCGAGTACTGATTGGTTGTGCGGATCTCCAGCCAGAGCGACAATTAGCGATTGTAGGCTATCAGGGCGATCGCGTCAAACAAGCTCTCACTCATTATCCCCATCTGGAGTTTGTGGAGCAAACGCAACAATTAGGTACTGGACATGCAGTTCAACAATTATTACCCCATTTAGAAGATTTTACTGGAGATTTAATCGTTCTGAATGGAGATGCACCACTACTGCGTCCAGAAAGCCTCAAAGCCCTCTTAGCGGCTCACCAGCAGCATCAAAATGAGGCGACTATCCTAACAGCTCAAATCGACGATCCCAAGGGCTACGGGCGGGTATTTTGCGAGAGTAATGGTTTGTTGAAGGAAATCATCGAGGATCGGGATTGCACTGAGGAGCAACGTCAAAATCAACGGGTGAATGCGGGCATATATTGCTTCAATTGGCAGAAGCTCAAGGCGGTTTTACCCAATCTCCAAAGCAATAATAGTCAGAAGGAGTATTATATTACTGATGCGGTCAATTTTCTATCACCTGTGATGGTGTATGATGTACCTGACGATCGCGAGATTTTGGGTATTAACGATCGCCGTCAATTAGCTACTGCTTATCAGATTCTCCAAACGCGGATTAAGGATAAGTGGCTGATGGCGGGGGTGACAATTATCGATCCTCAGAGTGTGACGATCGATGATACTGTCGAAATCGGTGTCGATGCAATTATCGAACCCCAAACCCATCTGCGCGGTAAAACAGTTATCGGCGAGGGTAGTCGGATTGGGCCGAATAGTACGATCGAAAATAGCACGATCGGCGATAATGTGACGGCGATGTATTCGGTAATTATTGATAGTTCGATCGGCAACAATGCTAAAGTTGGGCCATTCGCTCATCTCCGACAACAGGTACAAGTCGGCGAATCCTGTCGGGTAGGCAATTTTGTCGAGCTGAAGAAAACTACTCTCGGTGCTAATACCAATGTGGCGCATCTATCATATATCGGCGATGCCACTGTCGGCGAGCAGGTGAATATCGGTGCGGGGACAATTACGGTCAATTATGATGGTAAAAATAAACATCAGACGACGATCGGCGATTATGCTCGCATCGGTTCTAATAATACCTTAGTTGCGCCGCTGACAATTGGCGAACAGGTGACGACAGCCGCAGGTTCGACCATCGTAACAGATGTACCTGCTGATTGTTTGGCGATCGCTCGCTCTCATCAAACCATTAAACCTGGTTGGCGACCAAAATGGAATCGAGTTGAATCCTAGACATCGATCTAACTTTGGATTTTGGATTGGCATCCAAAATCCAGAATTGATTTGTCTACTATTCTACTTCAAAAATGCCGTGCGATCGATAGATAGCCAGCAAACACCAGAACCAAATTGTCAAGAATACAAGTCTCAAAAGATCGAGTGCCAATGGTGCCGATTTGGATGTTAGTAATATAGCAGCACTAATATTTTGCTCTACCATCGGCTGTGGTGAGAACAATTTCTTCGATGGTAGAGTGCTCAGATTGGATCCGCCAAAACGATTACCTGTTGGCAATCGTTGGTTGAGAGGATGGTTGAATAATAGTGAAGACAACTTAGAATGGTGGGGTTGCAGCATAGGTGATGAACAAATAGCAGCTCGGCACTAACTATCGAAGCCATAGCGGAACTTGGGGATAAATGCTATAAGTGTGTTCTGGGCCTAACTTTGAGACTAACTAAATTAACTTACTTGGGGTTAAGCCAAAATTGTATCTATTAAAATTTACCATGCTTTTAGTTTAATCTAAACTGGCTCAAAATCGTTGGCTAGCCTACCGGAGGTAATCGACGAATACCCTAGTATATGTACATGGATCGATCGTCTAATCTCAGTATTTACACTGACGCACTAGTATAAATAATTTAGCTTTGAAATGAGAAATAAACCTCAGATCCACCATCCAATTCTCTACCCCAAACTTAATGAATCGTAACTTCTGGATTATCGCCCTAATTAATTTTATTAATTCACTCAGTGTAACGATTTTAATTCCAACTATTTATCAATATGGGCGAGAATTTAATCTCAATGATTTTGAAACTAGTTTATTGTTTGCAATTTTTTCGATCGCTCAATTTTTTGCTACTCCAATCATCGGCAAATTATCCGATCGATTTGGCAGAAGACCATTATTAATTATTAGTTTAACTGGCACAGTAATTGCTAATTTTCTTGCGGGAACTGCATCAACTGCTGGCATTCTATTTTTCGCTAGATTTTTGGATGGAATTACTGGGGGCAATATTTCCGTTGCTCAAGCAGTTATTTCTGATGTCACAACTCCAGAAAATCGGGCTAAGGGATTTGGGATATTTGGGGCTTCATTAGGCTTGGGCTTTGTAATGGGGCCAGTTTTGAGTTTAGTCGCTCAACAAAGGTCTTTGGGGACTGCATTTTTAGTGGCTTCAGTGGTTGCAACGATCGCGTTAATTATTACGATCTTTTTCTTGCCAGAAACTTTAACAACTAAAGCAGATCCGAGTAAGAACATATTCGATCTAGGCTTGGGCGATCTGATTAGGGGGCTAACATTTCCTAGAGTAGGTCTTTTATTTATTATCAATTTTTGTGTTGGTACAACATTTACGATTTTTACATTTGCGTTTCAGCCTTACTATCTAAATGTTTTACATCAGGATAATAAATCCCTAACTATTCTATTTTTTGCAATTGGAGTTGTTGGAGTCTTGATGCAAACCAAAGGAATCAAGTTTATGACGAGACGAATCGATCTAGTCAAGATTTTATTCTTGGGTTTATTTTTTCGGAGCTTATCTTTTATGCTGATGCCTTTGGTTCCTGACATTCACTTTTTTCTTGCGGTTGCTATTCTCTTCGCTCTTTTCAATTCTCTAGTTCAACCAATGATTAGTACCCTAATTTCCCTCAATACCGAACCAGCAGAGCAGGGAAAGATGGCTGGGCTAAATGCTTCATACTTGAGTGCAGCTAATGGAATTGGGCCGATTATTGCGGGGCTAATGGTAAATCAAAAAGATCCTTCAACCTACGGCTATCCTCTATATTTGGCAGGTGGGTTTACTTTCGTTGCTCTATTTTTTGCCATCCGCAATCGACGTAAATATATTCCAGAGGGCATGTAGATGAGGGGATAGGGAATAGGGAATAGGGAATAGGGGATGGACATACCTTAAATTTCATACCCACATTCAGGAACGCCTGAAAATGATGTTTTTACTTTCTCAGGAAGTCTAATCTTGTGTTGATGTTTGTAATTGAAAATAGACCAAAACTGATGTAAAAGCTAACAATACCATTGCGGCGGCTGCGGCGTAACCAAGATCGAATTGAGCAAAGGCGCGATCGTAAATATAATATACTAGTAAATTGGTGGAATTTAGCGGCCCACCGCCAGTAATGATATATACCTGCTCAAAACTTTTGAGGGTGAAAATTGCCGTAGTAATTGCCGCAAAGATTAATGTTGGTTGGATGCCTGGGAAAGTAATGTACCAAAATTGTTGCCAACCATTCGCCCCATCCAATTCGGCTGCTTCATAATGACTGCTCGGAATCGTTTGCAATCCCGCCAAAAATACCACTAGATTAAAACCGATTTGTTTCCACACACTCAATAAAATGATAACAGGCATCGCCCACACCGGATCGCTCAACCAGGCAATTTTATCGATGCCAAAATTAGCCAACAATCCATTCATCGCACCATCCGTTTGAAAAATCCACCGAAACCCCAATCCAGCAGCTACCAAAGAGACGATCGAAGGGATAAAATAAATCGTCCGCAATAACCCCGTCAATGGTAAATTTTGGTTGAGCAACACCGCCAAGCCTAATGGAATAATGATACTCGGAATCACTGTACCGATCGTAAAATAAAGCGTATTCACAATCACTTGCCAAAAGTCTGGAGTGAGGAATAATCGGATATAGTTATTCATACCCACCCAATGTACGCCCGATCGCGTAAAACTCCCCCCCGTAAAACTGAGATACCCTAGATATATCATCGGGAAGATCAGAAATATCCCCAACAGTATTAAAGCTGGTGCTAGAAATATACTTGCAGCAACCCCTTCTCGATCGATTAAAATGCTCACTCGATCGAATATACTGTTTATCGTACCAACACCGATGGGAACCGATCGACGCTCTTTAATGGTCATTCGCTAGCTTTTGGGACAGCCTTTCAATCATAACTAAATTGTGGACGGATTTTTAAACCTAAATAAATCACCAGAGTGGACTTCTCACGATTGCGTCGCCAAACTGCGGCGGATTTTGCAGACCAAAAAAATCGGTCATGGAGGTACACTAGATCCCAAAGCTGTGGGAGTACTGCCGATCGCGATCGGCAAAGCCACTCGACTGTTACAATACTTGCCAGAAGGAAAAGCTTATCGCGCGCTCATCCGCTTGGGAATCCAAACAACGACAGATGACTTAGAAGGAGAAATTATCTATTCCCAGCCAGCTAGAGATGTGACAATCGAGCAAATTCAGGCGGCTATTCCCCAGTTTATCGGCAAAATCGAGCAGACACCACCGATTTATAGTGCCATTCAAGTCAATGGGCAAAGATTATACAAATTAGCACGAGCGGGGGAGACAGTAGAAGTACCCACCCGACTCGTGGATATTCACAGTATCGATATCCTCAATTGGCTCCCAGGCGACTATCCCGAAGTCGAAGTGCAGATTGCTTGTGGTGGCGGTACATATATTCGTTCGATCGCCCGCGATTTGGGTGCTAGGCTAGGTACAAGAGGTGTATTGGCATTTCTAGAGCGGAATGCTAGTTGCGGCTTTAGATTGGCGGATAGCATCACTCTAGAGCAGCTAATTCAACAGCAGGAAGCGAGTACGTTTATACCAATCTCTCCCAGTCGCGGTTTGGCTCATTTAGCCGCAATTACTCTACCAGATGCGGAGACGATTAAATATTGGAGTCAAGGAAAACGTTTACCAGTGACAACTTTAGCATTGAGCGGTTATGTCAGGGTGATTGATGATGCAGATAATTGTTTGGGTGTCGGTGAGGTAACAGAGACAGAGGAAGGGAAGTTATTAGTACCTCAGACAGTATTGATTTAGGCGATCGATATATCAACACCAAGGAATTAGCGTTTAATTATATCCAAATTTACGATCGTTCGCAACCTTGATGAGCGGCAATTGATGAATTGCAATTATTTAGTTCTCAGGGCTAAGGTAAAATGAAGACCTTAGATATTTAGATCGATCGAGTTATGGAAGCTACTCCCAGTCAGATTAGTCAAGCGGTACAAAAGTTGTATGATACATATCCTTTTCCTCCCGAACCTTTATTAGATGAAGCTCCACCAGGATTTAATTGGCGATGGCATTGGGAAGCAGCATATAATTTTTGTACTGGGCAAATGCCTAGTCGTCGGGATGTCCGAATTCTCGATGCTGGTTGCGGTACGGGAGTCAGTACAGATAGTTTAGTCCATCTCAATCCCCAGGCGCAAGTAACGGCGATCGATCTGAGTCCTGGCGCACTCAAAGTAGCGATCGAGCGGTGTCAGCGATCGGGGGCAAATCGGGTCGAATTTCATCATCTGAGTCTATTCGATGTTGACACTCTACCAGGGCAATTTGACCTAATTAACTCTGTTGGTGTGCTCCACCATACCCCAGATCCAATTCGGGGCATTCAAGCCTTGGCGGGCAAATTAGCCCCTGGTGGATTGATGCACATTTTTGTGTATGGTGAATTGGGGCGGTGGGAGATTAAACTGATGCAAGAAGCGATCGAATTATTGCAAGGCGATCGACGCGGTGATTATCAGGATGGAGTGAAAATAGGTCGATCGATCTTTGCCTCTTTGCCTGCAACTAATCGACTAGTAAAACGCGAACAAGACCGATGGGCGATCGAGAATCACAAAGACGAATGCTTCGCCGATATGTACGTTCATCCCCAAGAGATTGATTATAATATTCAGACGTTATTTGAATTAATTGATGCTTCTGGGTTAGATTTTGTCGGCTTTTCAAATCCTGATTTTTGGAATTTGGACAGACTCTTGGGCAAAGCACCAGAAGCACTGGAACGTGCTAAAAAATTAGATCTTCGCGCTCAATATCGCCTGATCGAATTACTAGATCCAGAAGTCGCTCACTATGAATTTTTCCTATCCAAGCCAACCCTACCAGCACGGATAGATTGGGCGCAGGATGAAGCATTACTTGCCGCGATTCCCCACCGACATCCCTGTATTGAAGGGTGGGAAAGCAAGCACCTATTTAACTATGATTGGAAATTGATTAATATCTCTGATACCGATTTGGCCTTTATGCAAATTTGCGATCGCAATCGAGAGCAAAAACTAAGTGTCAGTGAAATTATCAAAACATTAGATTTTTCAATCGCTGATGTCCGATCGCTCCTCACCAATAAATTGATTATGTTAGGCTAAACCACCAGTTGAGGGTGAATGAGATCGTACCCTGCTGTTTTGAGCTTTTGATTGCTGACTCGCAAACTCTTGCGTTGAAAGCTCAATCTGGAAGAATCCCAATTTACTGGCGGCAAATTATAATCGTCACAAACACGTTTTACCTGTTCTTTGACGGTCATTTGACTGTCATCGACCAGATTATAAACTCCATTGAGCTGATTCAACCGAGCAAACTCGATCGCGCCAATGATATCATCGCGGTGAATCCAGTTGACAAAACGATTACCATTTCCTGGGATCGTCATTCCAGCTAAACCGCCAAACATGCCCACCAACTCCCGCCCAGGGCCATAAATCCCCCCTAGTCGCAGCACACAAACCTTTTGATGTTGATTGGCTGCTTGGAGGATGATTTGCTCGGAGTCGTACAGTACCTGACTTTTATGTTCCATGGGGTCAATTTGGTCAGTCTCATCTACCCATTCTCCCTGACGATCGCCATACACAGAGCAGCTACTCAAATAGATAATCTGCTTAACGGTAGGAGCCTGCTCTAGAGCCTCGATTAAATTTTTGGTCGTAGTTAGGTAAGTAGCTGCATAAGTGGCTTCATCGGCTGGTTGGGAACCCGTGGGAGCAATACTGACGACCAAAGTATCTTGACCTTCGAGTAGTGAATGTACTGCTGTGAGATCGTCTCCTTTCATGACGATCGCTTTTGAGACGATTTCCCCCAGTAGAGCCACTCGTGCTCTACTTGTGGTAGTAGCCGTGACAAAATGTCCCTGCTCTTGCCAACAATCAGCTAAGGCGGTTCCCACATACCCACACCCCAGAATAGCGATGTTCTCAGAGCTAGCGCGACTCTGACTCTGCTGACGAATCAACTCACTGAGGAGATCCATATTCAATCCAGGAATATGTTTGTCAAAAGGATTATTTCGATCGATGGGGTTGTACATTGTGCTTGTGGCGGTGGGTTAACGATACTTTGCATGGGCATAAATTGCCCTGTGGTCAAAAACATTTAGAGTGGTGTTCGTGTTACCGACGAAGATGCTTTACTCAAGATCGGGGCTGTGTGTTTGCACCCCATATAAGTACACACTTTCTTAATTGCCGCAATAAGTCTTAACATAACACGAGTTCGACTGTTCCGATCGTACGGTCGAAGTAGGGTCATCGACAATAGACCTCCTGCGAAAGTAAAAGCACAATCATTTTCAATACCGTTTTCATCTAAAATTCCCCCTATCCCCTATTCCCTATCCCCTATTCCCTATCCCCTATTCCCTGACTTTCGCAGGAAGTCTAGACCTCTGCTATAATGCTGACCCAGGCTAGCTAGCACTGCTCACGATTCGCTGCTGTCAAACAACAAGCTAGACAGGTAGACATGAATATAACTATGAAGCTGGCACAAATCGATCGATTATCGATCGAATGGATGGAGAAAGTCGCTGCTGTCAATCAAAATTTGCTGGATTTATACGATCTACCTGCTTATCAACGGGTACAGGGTAGTGGGAATTCACCGACTAATTTGGTGGGGATGACTCAACAGCAAGTTGGTATTGCATTGACGGCGATCGATTGTTTATTTGAGGATTTAGAATTATTGACTGAGGTAATCGATCGAGCGCGAAAAATGCGTCAGGAATTACCAAGTTTATTTATTAGCGAAGATCGATTGGACGAGATATATCAGCTTTTGGTGGGCAAATCGATTCAGTTGCCATTCGTTCAGACTCCCCTCGCTCAAAGAGATCTTCTCAGTTCCAATCGCCAGATTAGATCGGTTTCACCACTGGAATTGCTCCAGAAAATGGTGGCGAATTTCACGATCGCTAGAGATATCTTGACCGCTGTAGAAACAGCCTGGAATGAGTTGGAATCCAAGTTAATTACAGCTCATCAATCCTTACTAGAATTGCAACAATTAGCCCAAAAATTGCAAGTTCCCACATCACCCGCACTCACCCTCGCTCAAACTAGTTTTAACAATCTTCAAGCCCAGATCGATCGAGATCCATTGGGTGTAAGTCAAACCTTCACTCAAGATCTGACCCCATTAATTAATCATACTCGCCACGAACTAGAAAACCTCGCCAAACTCCGCCAAGATCTCCAAACCGCATTTGTTACCGCGCATCAAAAATTGCAACAATTACGGACGATCGAGCAAGAGGCGATCGTCGCATATACTGAGAGTCAGAGCAAAATCGGTCATAACCTACCCAGGATGTTCATCCCTCCCGAAGAAATAACCGCACTAGAACAATGGTTAGAGCGGTTGGAAACCAAATTTCGATCGGGGATTATCTTACCGATTCAAGTCGGCTTGGCAAATTGGACAACTAGAATCGAAGCATACACGATCGCGGCTCGATCGGCACTCACCGCCAATCGACTGCCACTAGATACCAGGAATGAATTACGCGGGCGATTGGATGCCCTCACAGCCAAAGCTCTAGGCAAAGGAAGAGCCGAAGATCCCGTTTTGGCAGATTTAGCCGTTCGAGCCAGACTTGCACTATTCAGCAGCCCTACAGACCTCGATCTGGGTAAAGATTTGGTGATAAAATACGAGCAAAGGTTAAGTTTGCTCCAATAGTCGAATTAAAGCTGCTCTAAACTAATTGAGAATTGAGAATTGCGGATGCATTTACCGCACGGGTTCCCCTGCCTTTAAAAATGCACCAAGCAGAGAATTGCGGATGCATTTATCGCACGGGTTCCCCGTCGGTAAAAACGCACCAAGCAGAGAATTGGACTATTAGGATGGGGATTTAAACCCCTGCGTCTTGTTAAACTGACCCCTGACCCCTGCTATCTTATTTAAGATCGCGATTTAATTGAACCCACTCACGCAACATTTTGACCGATCGATTTAGTCCTTCTGTCTGACAATCGGCGAGAAATTCTAATACTCTAGTAGATGATAACATCGGGAATGTGGGCGATCTGTCCACACTGACATAACTACCAGATCGCAATTGATAAAATATTAATTCGGCTCCATCATATCGCCACAATTCCCCAACACCTAACTTTGCATATAGGGCGAGTTGATTAATTGAGCTGCTGGTAATATCGATTTCTACGGCCAGATCTGGTGGTGGATCTTGAGTAAAGTCTAACTTAGTTTTCCCGCGTACGGCTGGTTCGTTATCGATATAGTAACAAGAATCTGGTTCTTTTCCTGATTCTAAATCTGGACGCTTAATCGTCATTGAGCCACAGGGCAGATAATCTCGATCTAGTTCCTCTGCGATCGTCGATACAAGCTTGTCGATCGATCTATTTCCATATTCGTGTTCAAACAAAGGTGTCATAAATTCCAAATCTCCTCGTAAATAACTCAATCGCGCTTTTCCATTATCGCCAATTTCTACTAGGAGATTTTCATATAGACTCCAACTGATATTTTGGAGTAGGGTTCTTTCTTCGCCTGTATTGATAACTGCTAACATTGCTGTACCTCTCACTAGATATAAGTGGTTGTCTAATTATATCATTGTTCACCATTGAAAACTCAACTCAGATAACTAGTCCATTGCGATCGAACTTCCGTCGAACCATACCAAATTCCTGGACTGCGGGGCGAATGTTTCACACCTTCAATAATTAGATTAGTGGCACCCTTTAGATGTGCGGCTTCGATCGGAATAATGCCATCACCCCAAGTATTGCCATTGCCGCAAGTCATCTCATAACTACTATATGCCAACCACTGACCGAGTTTTTTCTCACCATAAATAGATTTACCCGCAACGCAGATATATTTCACATCTGGATAAATTGCATTGGGATAATTATCATTGACGAAATTTAGATTTTTCTTCGTCCATCGTTCGCCGCTAATATGTGGCGTACCTAAAGTAATCAGATTAGCAACTTTGGCTCGACAATTCCACAAACCGATCGCATCAGCCGTCACATCACCATGAACTGTATAGGGAATTTCCCCAATATAAATTCGACTAATCCATCCACCCGCCGAATGTCCGATGAGATTGATTTGCTGACTGTTGTTATCTGTCAATGCTAAATCGATCGTATCACCCAATTGTCCCAAAATCGGTACCATCGATCGACCCCCCAAAGTCGGCAACCAATCGCGCTTCCGCAATGGTACAGTCGTCGTAGGCGTACCGATCGCACTCAAAGCTTCCTGAAGCGGCAAATATACATCAGCACTCTCTAAGTATCCAGGCAATATAACAGTTGGTAGCATCGGATAGGGGATAGGGGATAGGGGATAGGGGATAGGGGATAGGGGATAGGGAATAGGGAATAGGGAATAGGGAATAGGGAATAGGGAATAGGGAATGAACTATATCGATCGATCTCAATCTTCCAAATCCTAACATTCCCAGCAGAGGAGAGCAGCCAGTGTTATGATGATGCTCTCAAGCATTGCAACTATTGCAAATTCACATTTTAAGGACGATCGATGTTAGATACATCTAGCTCTGTTACAGATGCAGACATTTCGGCGGCTCTAGATATTAATGCCGATCTAAATTTTGACTTACCCGATCCTGAAGACGAGGCGGTAGGCGACTTTGACTTTCAACAGCGGATTGATGACGCTTGGACAGTCTGCGACAGATTCGATCTGCAAACCGAGATCTGGCGTGGTAGAATCTTGAGAGCTACACGCGATCGAGAAAAAAAAGGCGGCGATGGACGCGGACAAGGTTTTCTCAACTGGCTCAAAGAGCGAGAATTGAGCAAGAGTCAAGCCTACGCCTGGATCGAACTCGCTAATAGTGCCGATACCCTGCTGGAGAATGGCGAACTTTCCCCGTCAGCCTTAAATAATTTTAGCAAACGCGCCTTCGTCGAAACAGCCAAATCTTCCCCCGAAGTGCAGCAACTCGTCACCGACGCAGCCGAAAGAGGCGATAAAATCACCCGCCGCGAAGTTCGCCAACTCTCCGACGAATGGTTGGCGATGAGTTCCGATCTCATCCCTGATGAAGTCAAAGAGCAAGCCGCATCTGGAGCCACTCCACCGCGATTTATCGCCCCCTTAGTCAAGGAAATGGAGAAACTCCCCGAAGTTCACCAAATCGCCATCCGCGAGGAAATAGCCGCCAATCCTGACGTTGATAATATCAAGCTCGTCACCAGTAACGCTCGCAGTCTGTCAAAATATCTCGATGCTGGCGCACAGGTACAAGTGCTCAATGATTCTAAAGTAGACTTACCAATGGCTCTCGAAGAAGCCATGCGCGTCGGATGTCTCCCCGTCGCCGCTGATGTGCTCAAACAAGCCGCTCAACTAGAGCAAACCATGACAAAGTTCTATCTCACCTGGAAACGCTTGGGCAGCCTCGTAGATAGATTGTACGTCGATACAGGTGCCAGTACGCCCAACTTGCGATCGCTCATCGCCAGTGTCGAGCGACTATCGAGCGAAATCGTCGAAGTTCCCCTTGATGATAGTGGTGAAAATTCGATTCGTTTGCGAGTAATGACTGGGGAGTGATACATACATAGCCCAGATCCCCGACTTCTTGGAGAAGTCGGGGATCTTAGCGTCTCAATAGTTTAGTCCACAAGATTCTGTTGCATTTCTACCCCAAGATTATGAACGAGCGAATCTGGACTCTGTATCAGTGTATTAGCCACATTTTCTCTATCGATCTTGCTTTTATTCTGACTGAGTTTGTACTTACCTTCCAAACGAGTAACAGTCATTTCAAACGCAACAATATCACTCATCATCCCTTCACGATACCGCTCTGATAAACCGTGCCAGTGGGACTTATAAATAGCTTCATAAGTATCGACCATCTCATCGATTTTCTTCTCCATTAATTCTGGTGCATCCTGAAATGTAATAATTTTGGGGAACCCATAAGCATGAACAGCGATATAATTCCAGGTTGGCACATTTTCATGTTTTTCGTATAGAGTCGGCGAAATATAAGCGTGCGCTCCGGTGAAAATAGCCAGAGATTCTGCTGTATCAAAATCTTGCCATTGGGGATTTTGTTTCGCGAGATGACCGATTAATTTAACAACATCATTCTCTACTGTGACGACGAGAGGAATGTGTGAAGCAGTCGGTATACCATCGGAAATCGATACTAACGTAGCAAAACTATTGGCTCTCATTAGAGCAACCAGCTTATTTAGATCGTCTTCTTGAAAAGCTTTTGGTCTATACATGACGATCGCCTCGAACGACTTGCCGTCTAAAGGCAGCAATCTAGCATTGAAATCCTCCCCAATTATACTCTCTTGTCCTGTTATTTCGGCTTTATATTGCAGATTATTAAGCTTATATCGATCGAGATAGCGCGAATGACTATTTTTACCTAACCTAGATAGAGGGAGACTGTGATTCTAAACATCTATCTATTTTGACTATGGCGTATCAGTGGTTCAAGTCTTTTCATATCGTCGGTTTTACAGTCTGGTTTGCAGGTTTATTTTATTTGGTGCGGCTGTTTATTTACCACGTTGAGGCGAATGATAAACCAGAGCCAGCACGGAGTATTCTCAAAGAGCAGTATCAGGTGATGGAGCAAAGGCTCTATAGTATTATTACCAATCCAGGCATGTTTGTGACGATCGCGATGGCAATTGGGATTATCTCTACTGAGCCAGAGATTATTCACGAACGTTGGTTACATGTTAAAATTGGTCTGGTGGTTCTATTGATTGGCTATCATTACTATTGCAGGAGTTTGATGAAAAAACTTACAGTAGATGAGTGTAAATGGTCAGGTCAACAGTTACGCGCTTTTAATGAGTTACCGACATTATTTTTGGTCACGATTGTCTTGCTAGCAATTTTCAAGAATAGTCTACCTACTGACATGACTAGCTACTTAATTGTTGGATTGATAGTATTAATGGCAGCAACGATTCAACTCTACGCTAAAAAAAGACGATTGGATGCTGAGAAGTTAGCTCAAAACCAAGGTTCTACTCCTGAATCGTTGGCATAGCATCGCCCGATCTTAAGTAGTTAATAAATAACGTTAAACACCCCAGATCGATCGACAAAAGAACGTAATTGTTAACTAAACTGCCCCACAGACACCCGACTTCTCCAAGAATTCGGGTGTTTTAAATATGTCCGATCGCTAAAAGCCGTATGATATACCAACTGATAACACTGGATAAATATTAAATCCCTTGAGGTCATTTTCGGTTTTACGCTCTTGTGCATCTAGTTGAGCGCGAGTAGTTGAGTTATTATTGAAAGTTGGATTGCTGGCAGTTAGAGCCACTTTTGGCGAACCTGCAAACATCACACCCAAATCGGCATTGAAACCAAACCCTTCTGTAGCAGGTTGACCAAAACCGATGCCCAAATAAGGCGCGATCGAGTTACCATATTGATATTCTCCGGTGAGACTTCCCACTTGAGCCGCACTGTAGATATTATTATCGATCGTATATAAAGCATTACTATCGGGTTTGCCTGTGACAGCAAATTTATTGCTTTGAGACAGCAAGCCACCCGTGATCCGAAAACCACCTCCAAATGGGTGATAATCACCAAGCAACTGAATGCTGCTCAAATTTAATTTCGCATCGTAATTAATACCACTTTCAGTTCGGCTACTATTAGCACTTCCAAAATTAAACCCCAATCGGCTGCTAAATTGTGGACTAAAAGACTTGGCAACATCAATCCCAATTCCCAGGGTACCAATGCGAGTAGTTACACCCAAACCCAAAGGTTGTCGGGAATTTGGTAGCGGTGTTGGCGATTGATTGATAGCAATCCGGTTTTCAGTCAGCGTCATGAGACTTTCTTGCAACCCGATATCCAATCCCAACCCTAGTTGAGAGGTAGATAAATCGCTCTTCGGAGTTGATTCGATCGCTGTTGCGGGATTTATCCCGATTGAATTTAGCACAAGGCTACCGATCGAGATTGCTGCAAGATGGCAAATTTTTAGATTTGGCATGGTTTTATACACCTGATAACGTTACACCCAAACAGATTGCCGTCTAAAGGCAGCGATCGAGATGAGTAGATTTTGGTTAGTTCGATTGAAAACTACTATTAATATACTACCCATTAAGTCGATTGGGATATACTTTTCACGGTAATAATCCAAAAAAATCGACAACCAATATCGAACTTATCAGTACAAAAGATTTCCATTTATCTGCTTATATGGCGATGGTACGAAAAAAGCGTCTACTTTCTATCATAGCACATGCACGTAAATATATGGGGAAGATTAAAAGTATCTCAATCTGCCTTGGACGTTGGCGTAGCCTACCGGAGGTAATCGGAATATGAGAGAATAGGCGTTAGCCTGCATTGCTGCCAAAATGAAATTTCTCACTGTGTATCTCAGCCTGTTTTCAATAATGCTGGGAACATCGATCGCACAAGCGCAGATTAAACCAGATCGTACTTTAGGTGTCGATCGATCCACCCTCAATAATAACCTGATTCAAGGCGGAGCACAGCGAGGTACCAGTCTATTCCATAGCTTCACGGAGTTTAGTATTGGGAAGGGGGAGAGAATAGATTTTGCCAACCCTACAGGGGTGAAGAATATCATTACGCGGGTAACAGATGCACCGTCGAATATTAATGGTACTTTGGGCGTGTTGGGGAATGCAAACCTGTTCTTTATTAACCCGAATGGGATTTCTTTTGGAGCGAATGCTCGGCTCGATATGGGTGGTACTTTTATTGGGAGTACTGCTAGCGGGGTAAAATTTGCTGAGGGGAATATATATAGTGTGGTTAATCCTCAAATACCGTTATTAACGATGACAATTCCGGTGGGGTTGCAATTTGGGAGTCAACCAGGGAAGATCGATTTTACGACATCTACTAGTTTACTAACTAATTATGGCGGCTCTAGTTTTTTATTAGCTGGTGGCGATATTACGTTGACGAGTTCTAAATTGATTTTGCCGAATGGTAAGATCGAGCTGGTAGCGGTTAAGGATGTGGGATTGGTATCGATCGATCCGAATAAACTAACCGATCCAAAATCGACGAGTATTGCCATACCTACAGATATAAAAAGAGCAGATATCGTCATTCAAAATAGATCTAGCTTGGTAACTAGTGGGACTAGTAGTGGTAATATCGATCTCCAAGCTGCTAATATTACTCTAACTGGAGTGACTACTAGTAATCGCTCGGTTATCAATGCTCGATCGAGTGGAAATGATAATAGTCAGTCGGGAAATATTAATCTCAATGCTACTGGTGATGTGCTGATATCTGGAAGTTTTAGCGGAATTTCTACCAGTACTTTAGGGAGTATTAATGGGGGAGATATTCGGATTAGTGGCGGAAATTTAATTATTATCGATGGAGCATATCTAGAGACTAGTCCATATAATGGTAGTTCAGGTAATGGGGGGAATATATCGATCGCCACAACCAATTCTGTCAGCCTCGGTGCCCCGACTAATGGGGAAGAGAGCGATATAATTACAGGCTCGTATAGTGCGGGCAATAGTGGTAATATATCGATCGAAACAGGTAAACTAATTCAGCGTGATGGTTCGCAAATTATTACGGATAATCTCGTCACTAGTAATTTCAACTCTACAGGTAAGTTAGGGAATATTAAAATAGTTGCCCGTGAATTTGTTGAAGTGAGTGGGGTAGCTACAAATACATTTCTATTTGGATTTCCTCTGCCTACGTCGATCTCATCTTTTTCGACAAGTAAGCAAGATGCTGGTGATATCGATATTCAAACTCCTAAGTTTGCACTCAAAGATGGAGCTGTAATCGCTAGTGGAACCGATCGAAGTTTGGGTGGTACGATTTCGATTACTGGATTGAATGGGCGAAATGCGGAATCTGTCGAGATAGTTGGCAACTCAAATTTAGGTCAATTTTTAGGTACTGAAAATGTGGCGGCTTTTGCGGGGGTAGGTAATGGAAGTCGGATTCGGAGCATTACTAGCGATAGTGGTAATGCTGGGAGTATAAATATCAAAGCCGATCGAGTATCATTGCAAGGTGGGGCGAGAATTGATGTGCGGACTTTAGGGAGTGGTGAAGGTGGATCGATCGATATTCAAGCTAAGACGGTAGAATTAGTTAATGGTGGGCAATTAATCTCGACGACGATAGGAAGTGGTGGAGCTGGGAAAATTAATGTTCGAGCTGAAAATACCCTAAATCTAAATAGTATCGACACAACCTTGGAAGCAAAACGAACATTCCTCAGCTTCATTACCATCATCAATAATCAACCCGCCGCCAGAAAAGCTCTAACCGACTATCTCCAAAATCCGAATAGCACCTCCCAACAGTTGGTACTCGACTATTGGCAACAGATTAATAATAATATCCCAGATCGACAAATATTAGGTCGATACTTTACTCTCTTGCAAGATAACCCGACAGCTAGAGCGACTCTAAAATCTTTTCTGACTAATACAGCCAAGCAATCATCGATCGCCGATTATAATATCCTGCTGAATGTGGGTAATAGTAGCGGTATTGTGAGTCGATCGCAAGTAGATTCTACCGGAAATGGTGGCAATATTACCGTCATCAGTCCGACGATAAATATTAAAGATGGCGCGGCGATGACGGCGAGTAGCGATGGTACCGGACGAGGTGGTAATATTATGGCAAAAGCTGAGACGATCGAATTGAATCGTGGCTCGATAACGGCAAAAACTCTCTCAGCAAATGGCGGTGAAATCGATCTAAGATTTAATCAGCTCCTATTGATGCGAAATCAGTCAGAGATTTCGGCGAGTGCGGCGACGAATGGGAATGGTGGTAATATTACCATCAACGCACCTAAAGGAGTCATCTTTGCAGTACCGAATGAAAATAGCGATATTATGGCTAGCGCAATCGGGGGGAAAGGTGGTATAGTGAAGTTAGACGCAAAAAACGTCCTGGGATTTAGTTACCAATCGATCGACAGATTTAGTAATATTGCCGCCACTTCTACCTTCGGCTCTCAGGGTATCGTGACGATTACCACCCTAGAAACAGAGCCAAATCGCGGGATACAAGCAGAGCCAGTCGCACCTGGTGCGCCCAATTTTTCCCAAGTTTGTCCTGGAGATAGAAACCCATTAGCGAGTACACTGATGGATAGTGGTAATGGTGGAGCCGCGCCGAGAATGAGGCAAGTATTGCGGAGTGAAGATTTGTGGACGGATGGACGGATGAGCGATACAGTTGTAAATACTCCGACAGCAGTAACTTCGATTGGGCAAAGCCCACACTTCGTGAACGAAGTCGCCCAAGGTTGGATTGTAGGTAATAATCGCACGGTGGTTTTGACTAGTCAAGCTAATGGAGCGAATGCGGTAAGTAAGCCTGCGGGTTTGAATTGTTATGCGCCGTAGGTGTTCGATAGTTTTGGCGATCGCGATCGATTTATCGGTTAGTATACTCTGCACAGATATAGCTTGCGCTTTTGAGAAAACAGGGATTTATGATGGTGCGTTACGGCTTGCGCCTAACACACCCTACGAGAGAGATGCAGATAACAAGTATATAGCTCAAACTAGTCCACCATTAGAACGACTACCCCAAGTTAACCCCAGTATTTTGCCACCCCAATCGGTACCACTCAAATCAACTCCCGATATATTGCCGAATCATCAACCACCAGTTAGTAGCGAAGAGATTAACGTCTTGCGGTATGAGATAGTGGGAAGTACGGTATTTAGCGATCGAGAATTAGCTACCATCGTCAAACCATTTACAGGTAGAGTAACATTCGACGGACTGCAATCGGCGCAGAAGGCGATCGAACAATACTATATCGATCGAAATTATCTCACGAGTGGAGCATATATTCCAACAGGGCAAAGACTATCGATCGATGGTGCGGTAGTCAAAATCCAGATTGTCGAAGGTAAACTCGAAGATATTAAAATCGTCGGTACCCAAAGACTCAATCCTGATTATATTCGATCGCGCCTTGCATTAGCCACCCAACAGCCCTTAAATAACGATCGACTCATCGAAGGATTGCGCCTACTCCAACAAGATCCCCTCATCGAGAATATCACCGCCGAATTATCTGGCGGAATTCAACCAGGTACCAACCTGCTGGAAATCAAAGTTCGCGAGCGGAATACCCTCACCGCTGAAATTGGGCTAAATAACAATCGCGCCGCAAGTATTGGTACCATACAACGTCGCGCCCAAATTAGTCAAACCAACCTCACGGGAGCAGGCGACAATCTCATCCTCGCCTACAATAACACCGACGGTAGCAATGGCATCGACACCAGCTACACCATCCCGCTGAACCCCTCCCAGACAACTCTGAGCTTCAATGCTGGGGGAAGCAATAGCCAGATTATCGAAGCACCATATCAATCCCTAGATATTAATACCAAATCCCGCTACTACGAAGTCAATATTCGCCAGCCCATCATCCGCCGCGCCGAGCGGGATGCTACCCAAGAATTTGCCATCAGTCTAACAGGCTCAAAAATCGAGAGCACCAGTGCATTCGGCGATATTCCCTTTCCATTGAGTCGCGGCGCAGACGATAATGGTCGTACGAGCGTCTCAGCATTGCGCTTTGCACAGGAATATATCCAGCGAGACAACCAGTCAGTATTAACACTACAAAATCAATTAAACTTTGGGCTGAATGCCCTCAATTCTACCATCAATAATAACGCCCCCGACAGTCGATTCTTCACCTGGCAAATCCAAGGGAGATATTTGAAACAGTTAGCTAATAAGACAGATCTAATCGTGCAAGGAAAAGTACAATTAGCCGATCGATCTTTGCTATCCTTAGAACAATTAAGCATCGGTGGTCAAAATACCGTACGCGGCTATCGTCAAGATGCAGTTATTGCCGATAATGGTGCTTTCGCGTCAATAGAGTGGCAATTACCCCTGAATAACTCCACAAATAATATTTTCCAACTTGCACCATTCATCGATGTAGGCACCGTCTGGAATAATAATTATAATCCTAATACCTTATTATCTACCGGAGTGGGATTACAATGGCGAACCGACAGATTGAATGCGCGGATAGATTGGGGAATTCCGCTAATGAATTACCCCACTCAAACAGGATCGTGGCAAGATAATGGTTTATACTTCTCGATTCGATACTTTCTATTTTGAGTGGATATAGCAAGATATTTGACTTAGGAATGAGGATTTAATAATATACACATCTATAGTGTCAGTGATGAAACGATTCAATCAGCATTAAATGAAGTTGTTCAAAATTAATAATAATATCCAAATTTTATCGATCGCAAGAGCGATCCGAAGACGACTAATTTATGCTTTATTAGTAATCACGATCGCCATCACTCACCTCCTTTTTAGTATCTCTGTAAATGCAGCTACCCCCGCCGCATTAGTACAACAGGGTAAAATCGCCTACGAGCAGGGAAACTTCCCGACTGCATTGACAATTTGGCAACAAGCAGAATTAGGTTATCGTCAAGCTGAAGATGCGCTCGGAGTGACAGGGAGTCAAGTCAATCAGGCGCAGGCTTTGGTAGAGATGGGATTGCATCGACGCGCTTGTAAGCTGTTGGCGAATACCGTGGGAGTTGGTGAAGATAGTTGTGATGGAGCTGCGCCAAGGAAATTTGGGATGCGTCAGACTAATTTACCGCCATCTTTGCAAGCATTGGCGACGAACACTTTTGGGGATGTATTGCGGCTGTTGGGAAACTTTGATGGAGCGCGGGTGACTTTGGCGACGGCGATGGAGATTTCAAAACCATTGACCGATCGACAAAAATCGCCCATAGTATTAAACATTGCCAATACCCTGCGAGATTTGGGCAACCAGGAGCGCAATCGCACCGATAAACTCCAACCCCCATCGAGCGCATCGAAAACCTGCACGATCGAACCCCTTGTAAATCTTACTGCTGGGGAATACTATCAAAATGCGATCGCCTGTTATCAACAAGCCAATAGCCTCACCGCCGACATCGACAAATTTAGTCTCCTCGTCGAAATCTCCCAGTGGCTCTACCAGCATAATTTAACCCCCATCGCTCAAAAGTGGGAGCAGCAATTTAACCAAACCAATCTAATCGATCGACTGCAAGCTGCCCTCGCCAAACAGCCGTACAATCGTGAAGGCTTGAGCCAAAGAATCAACTTTGCGCGAAGTCTAGGGTTGACAACTAATCCCCAATGGCAAGCCGCCAAACAGCTTTTAGACAGCGTAATTATCCAAGCGCGAACCCTCAATCAAAAATCCAATTTAGCCGATGCTACAGGCACCCTCGGCTGGCTGTACGAACAAAATCGCCAGTGGGATGAAGCTCTGAAATTTACCAGCCAAGCTATCGCCCTCGAATCCGCACCTGGTAATGACGATTTATATCTATGGGAATGGCAATTGGGGCGCATCTTGCAGCAGCAAAACCAACCAGAGCAAGCCAAAGCCGCCTACAATCGATCGATAATCGCCCTAGAAAAAGTCCGCAAAAATATTCGCGTCATCAATCCAGATGCTCAATTGTTGCTCAAAGATGATGTAGAACCACTATACCGCGAACTCGTCGATCTCAGCCTCCAGGAAAAACAACCAGATTTAGCCCAAATTGTCGATCGATTCGATGGATTAAAATTAGTCGATCTAGAGAACTTTTTGCGCTGTAGAGCCAGTGAATATCGAGCGGTAAATGAATTTGCCGAAGACTCTGGAGCGGTGGTATTTTATCCGATAATTCTCGAAGATAGATTAGAGGTAATTCTCCGATTAGGCGGGAATAAATTTCAACGATTTACCGCGCCCGTTTCGCGCACTCAATTGGAAAAAACGATCGCCAATTTCCGTCAAAATCTCGCTCAACCGCAATATGGTTGGGATGATGTACCAGCTAGTCAACTGTATGATTGGTTAATTCGTCCCGCACAACAGTATCTCACCCCACAGACAAAAAATTTGGTATTCGTCATGGATGGTGCGCTGCAAAATATGCCAGTAGCAGCATTGTACGATCGATCGCGTCAGGAATATCTAATCGATCGATATCCCGTCGCCATGACACCAGGATTGAAAATATTAGGCGCGAAAAAATCTATGGCGCGTCAATCGGGAATTTTGATTGGTGGTTTGACTGCTACATCTAGCGATGGAAATAGAAATCGATCTAATATTTACGAACCATTAACCCATGCGAGAGCAGAAATTCAGGGAATTAAATCGCTCTTTGGTCGATCTACCGAATTAATCGGCGATAATTTTACTCAAGAGAATATTCAACGAGTATTATCAAATGGAAATTATTCGATCGTGCATTTAGCCACACATGGGAGATTTAGCTCCGATCCTCATCAGACATTCATTTTGACAGATGGTGGCAAAAAAATCGATCTCAATGGACTGCGATCGATCTTACAACAACGACGGGAAGGCTCGATCGATCTGATCGTATTAAGTGCTTGTGAAACAGCCGCAGGCGACAAACGCGCCGCTCTAGGCTTGGCGGGGGTGGCGATTCGCAGTGGTGCAGCCAGTACCCTGGCTTCTCTGTGGGCGGTAGATGATGGGGCTACCTCAGAGTTGATGCAGCAGTTTTATGGTGCCTTGACGGGGCGGGAAGGAGTGAGTAAGGCGGAAGCGTTGCGATTCGCACAGAAGTCTATCCGTCAACAACACGAGCATCCTTATTACTGGGCATCTTTTGTACTCTTGGGAAATTGGTTGTGAGTGGATTCAAGAAGATTCGGTTAGCCACCGATTATTCGCGTTGGCGTAGCCTGCCTTCTCTGCGAGAGGCTCTGCGGACTAATGTGAGGATTGAGCCATTATCAAGAGTATGATAATATCATCATACCTCCTAATTAATATCATGAAGCAAAAAATCGCTATTACAATCGATCGAAAGCTACTCTCTTTTTTGGACGATCGATCTCAAGGTAATCGGAGTGAGTATCTTAATTCTTTACTTATTCAAGAGCGACGGAAGATATTGGCAGATGAAATCATTGCCGCCCTTGAAGAGGATAATCTAGATCCAGAATATCAAGCAGAAATTGCTGAATGGGATCGATTAGCTGGAGATGGAATTGATGCCTAATGGTACTTTGACTTATCGACGAGGTGAAATAAGGTGGGTAAAACTCGATCCCACCATTGGAGCTGAGATCCAAAAAACTCGTTCTTGTTTGATTCTCCAAAATGATACCATGAATCAGTATGGTCAATTGACGATCGCTATTCCGTTTCGACCTGGTGTTAAGCAAGCACCTTATGTGGTGAATGTTGTTGCCAGCGGATATAATGGCCTCGACAAAGATCGATTTCTAGATGTTGCCCAAATTCGATCGATCGATGGGCAAAGAGTGTTGGGATTGGTAGGAACCCTCGAAGACATTTACTGGCAACAAATTCAGGAAGCACTGTCGATCGTTTGTGGTTTTGAGTCATTTTCTGATATATCCTGAAGATCGATCTGTAGTTATCAGTCGGAGCGATTCTCTCTCATGAGAGGCTACGCCAACGTAATTTGGAAGTTATCGATGAGCCTAGTGCTATTTTACCAGTTCCAGATTTTGCTCGATCGAATTAAAGATCGATCGAATGTTTGGCTGGCTAAATCTAATGTAATCTCGAATCCTGACTTTCATCCAAATTTTCAATCGCTCTTAATATCGCAGATTTAGAGGCTAGAAGACACATCCCCGACTTCTTGGAGAAGTCGGGGATGTAACGTAATTCTAACAAGTCCAGTTTCTAGGAATTTTTAGGATAAATCAATCTTACCCCTGAGATGGGATCGATCTAAAACTATGCTAAGTAACCGATTTTCTTGTAATCTACTTTGTCGCAGTCAGGACAAGCTTGTTTCTGCCAACAGCCGACACTGCTAGATAAAAGTTTGTGCCCAAAGCAGCCGACATTTCCACATTCTTTGCACTCATATACAGTCACAAGGTCGTGGTTTGCTTCTGCTGATGTTAACCGACAACTGGGGCAATATAGATAATTTTCCATTCGTTTAATCCCTCATAAGTTTTAGACTTTCATCATTCCATCAGGCGAATTTTGACTTTTTATGCAAATATCCTTCAATGAATAAGTTTAACATCCTTGATTTCAGAATATTTTTAGTTAAGAGGACTGTTCTGCCTCAATCCAGCCCTTAATTGTTTCCAAGGGCACACTAACAAATGGGTTGTTAGTAACGACTTTTATCAGTTCAATTCCACCTGACTTAGCAGCACTGATAAACCGCTGTTTAAATGTTGGATCGTCTTTCAATTTATGTTGAATTTCCATTTGCAAGACAATTTCTTTTTGATTTTGTTGAGCATTGGGATATTTTTTTGCTAACTGTTTAAGAATTTCTTCAATCTCGTCAGACACTTCTTTCGGATTGTTTGATTTGTTTTGATTCATAGTATTGATACTATTCTCTCCAGAACTGATAATGCCGTCTGCTCTACCATAAATATCGATAGATCTATCATTGTTCATATCAAAAATCTCCTTTTGTTTTATTGAATTTGAGTATTATTACGAATGGTGTTGTGAGCATTTTCACCAGTAGAAATTGCTCCTGTTACTGCTCCATAGACATTAACTGTTCTATCATTCCAGTTTGCTATTATTGTACCTTCAATATCACCTTCCATTAATTTGTAGAAGGTATTTATAATTTCACCTAAAAATCTACGATCGCTACTCACGAAAGACGTTGAGCCACCGGAGTTAAGCTCTAAAATAAATCCATATTTCTGTAGTTGTGTAAAGTGTGAATAAAGTATCCAACCAGCTATCGCCAGAAACACGAATCCAATAAAGTTATTTTGACCTACTGTAAGAAAAAAGAGGAAGCCAGCGATCGATCCAGCGACCAGCAATATCTGTAGCTTCTGTTTGGGAAGTTCACCGACTTTAAATCCAGTTATATTCCTAAGCTGATAAATACAATCGCCAAATCTCACTGTCTTATTTGAAAACTCTATAGATTTAGGGTTTTCAATGACTTGTTTGTTATCATCTTGCTGGATCAGGTTATTAAGTATCATTTATAGACTCTCGTGTATTTTTGATAATTTAAAGTAACTAAGTAATTATTCTCCCTTAATTTTAGCTAGCCGCCCTGTTTTATCTATTGCCCGATCCCAATTACGAGCTTGTCGTATTTGTTCGGGAGTAAAATTAGCTCCAGTCAAGTCAGCCCCTGATAAGTCTGCATCCTTTAAAACAGCCGTAAAGAGATCTGCTTTTTGCAATTGTGCCCCAACTAAAACTACGCCTCTTAAACTTGCCCCTCTCAAGTAAGTTCCCCTCAAATACGATCCTTTAAGATTCGCGTTAGTTAAAACTGCGTTAGTTAAATCGCTATGACTAAGATCTACTCCAGGGAATTGTGCTTGCTCTAAATCGGTGCCAATTAAATTAACTTTCTTTAGATCGATAATTGTCTGGTGTTCAGTTCCGTTGACACCTTTTCTGTCACGATCGAGCTTTCGCTCTTTGAGAACCTTTAGAGCCGTTGCGATATATTCTGGAACCTTTGGCTTATGCTCTGCTTGAATATTTAACTTTGATGAGGCTGGAGATTTTGTCCTGATTAAAGATGATAACTTTTCCACCACATCCCATTGTATTCTTGGATCGTATTCAGCAAGTTTTTTCATCTCTATAATTACATTAGGTTTAGCCTCAATACCTATACTATCTATTTCGCGACTCAATCTAGCGAACTTTTCATTTGTTTCTTTTAAGCTAGGTCCCCGCGTAATAATCAGCGTAACAAGACCAATAATCGCCGTAAGAAGAGCAATAATCCCCCCAATAACACCTTTATTTTCCATCGAAATATATTTCTTTAAATGTAATTTTTTGTATTGTAGGGTGTGTTGTTTAGCCCGATCGTTCCGTCGATTGACAGCTCACTACTTGTAGTTATCAATACGTACGTATAAACCAAGCTTGTTTTACTCCCTACAAGACTTACTCAGGTATATTTACGGATATTATGCAAATTTAGAGATCTATTTTTTTGCTAGCTCGTCTAATTTAGCTTCTAATTCTTTGCTGGCAAGGGTTTGATTCTTTTAAAAACGGTCGAAAATAATTTACTGATGTTCGATTTTTCCCCGTCGATAAAATTAATTCACAGATTTTGCATAAATTGTCAATTTACCGCTGATTAATAGATAGGAGACTTATTCAATGGCGATTCGCTAGCCGATTCTCCAGGGGAGAGGCTACGCCAGCGCACTATAGAACCCGCGTACTAAGATTTCAGAACGGGTTGGATTGAGTTGGTTGGTTCCGTAATGACAGGTTTTTTTACTCAGGGGGGAATATAGTTGCTATATGCCCCCTTTTTTTAGCGCATCGTTTTTAAGCCGACTGATTCCATCAATTGCTGTCTGGCTACATTGTCATCGGTGCCCATGACGATCGCCAGAGCATCATACCAGTATCCCGATCGAGCATACTCCATTACCCGTTCTCCCCGCGATAAACCGCCTAGCCGCTGTAATAATTCAGGATTCGATCGAATCATCACTAATCCAGTTACAAAGGGGTTCCGCGCCGGATTTTCGGCATCACAGACGATGGTTAATGTCCAGGCGAGTAAGCTTGGGTTAGCGATTGGGATGGGCAATTTGAGGGATACTAGCCCTGGTTTTCCTGGTAGGGTGATGGGTACTTTTTGAATTGGTGGTGACTTGAAACTATCGGTTTGGCGCAGTGATAGTACTGCTGACAGAGGGGTACCATTATCGATAGCATAGGGCAGATATACCCAAAATGTGGGATTTGGGGTAGCACTCAATCCGCCGCCGCCATCTTGAGGGATTAGGGCTGTCAAGCCTTCTCCACTGGCTCTAGTTAAATCCAAACAGCCGCGTTTCCCACCGCCGCGCGTGATATCTTTTGGGGTGCCTTTTCTGGATAGAGCGGAGAAAGTTGGATCTGATGCATAGCGGATTGCAGTGTTTTCGGCGATACTTGTGGATGTCAGCAACAATAAGGTTGCGATCGTGAGTGCTGCTGTTATCACTTGCGGTTTTGGCATGATTTTGAGTCAGTCTGTGTGATGGAAACCTTGTGAAGCTCTGGTGTAAGGTGGCTGTGTTGGATGGGGTTTCCACGGATGTCATTGGGTAGCTAAACTATTAGTTTCCAAACATCCTCTTAAAGAAATTCCCATTTGTTTTGGATAGGTTGTTTAGACAGACAGAAACCTTTTACGGCTAAGGGTGTCAGTATGAGCGTCAATCCAGCGGGTACTAAGGGCATCCAGATCGATCGCACATTAAAGCATACAGCACAGCTTCCAATCAGAGTAACTATTGCAGCACCTCCAACCAGGCATAGTTTAACACGCCGTAGTCTGATGACGATCGCTATGCCGACTATTCCCCAAAGATAAATCCAGCCAATCTCGACGATATCTGGTAGGGTCGTAATTAGGGATCGATCGTTGAGGATATGACTGAGAATATTGCTCGTCATGTGGGCATGAATTTCTACTCCAGCCATCTTACCCAATCCGGTGGGCAAGAAATCTTCCATGCTGGGGGCGACATAACCGATTAGTATGACTTTGCCAGAGATGGCGGTACTCGATACTCGATCGGTCAAGATATCGTCTAGACTTACCTGTGGGGCGATATTCGGTGAATGTCGATAGTTTAGCATCACCTGAAAACCCCGTAGGTTCTGTTGGGCATTTGTCGATCGATATCCACCCATAGTACTCTTCAATACTTCTACTTCTCGCGAGCCGATTGAAATATTTTCATCATCGGTATCTCGCGCTTCGGCAATGTCCAAATATTTTAATGCGAGTCGGAGACTCAGGGCGGTATCTGTATCGCAATGTTTGTCTACTGGAGCCATGCCCAATATTTGCCGTCGAATGATACCATCTCGATCGGTACTAAAATTGGTAAATCCTACTCGCGATGATTTTACACCATTAGGTGCGGCTACTCCAGGAAAATCCCTACTATTTCCTGGCATTAGACAGGAGCTGATAATGGATGTTTCCGGCTGTTGTAATAGTGCGGTTAAATCGGCTTTTCCCGCTCCAATTGCTCGATCGCGATAAATGTCTAAGACGATCGCTTTTGGCTGGCTCGGTTGGAGTTTTTGGAGGGTTTGGGCGATGATTCGATCGTCCAAAGGAGAGAGAGAATTCTTGCTTCCCCATTTCTGAAGATCTGTTTCGGTTACGCCGACGATTAATATTCGCCCATCGGGGGGTTCGGGGATACCTCTTGTTACCATCGCCATGTCGTAAGCAGCTAGCTCGGCGGGTTCGAGATAGCCTTGACTTCTGATGCCCCAGATTGTCGCGGTGGTGGCTAGAGCGATCGCTGCCAATTTCCAGAGTTTAATTTCGGGCGACAATTGGGGGTAAAATGATTTCCAGGTCGGAAGTTCGACGCTAGGATTGCAAAATACGACTGGAAGCCAGGTAGCGCAGGGGAAATCTGCTTCGATTTGTTGCAGTTTGGCTCTACCATCTCGCACTGCTGATAAGAGCGAATTACCGCCTGCAAAGCTGCTGAGGAAGCCGCGTAAAAAGTCCTGCGCCACCCGATTGGGGATGGCTTCTCGCATGACGATGACGGTGGGAATATTGAGCGTAGCTAGACTGGTAGCCAATCCTAACCCACTACAAGAATTGAAAATTGCTAACTTTAGCCCGCGTGAGATCGCAGATTTTAGAGCATGACTGAGGGTTGTCAAGCAGACTGATTCATCAGCATTGAGCCGAATCGTACCAGTTCCATCATAACTGCTATGACCAGCAAAAAATAGCACATCCCAACCCTGTCGATCGTTGAGTTTGTGGAGGATTTCGGCGATACTGGGTTCGATCGAGAATACCAAGTCTCCTTGAAGCTGTTGGATGGCTTGGATTTCTGCTGTGGTGTCGATACCGATTCTATCGCCCAATATCGCCAAAATTCTTGGTTTAGTTCGTTGGGATGTATAGGTTTGTCGCTGATAGGTGTTTAGACTGAAGGCGATTTCAGCGCGGGGGAATTTTTCCAGCAAGCTCCAGCAATGCCAAGGGAGACGATGAATACTATCTTCTTCTGTTTCGATAACGATCGTTATTTCTCGATTTGGCTCTAGTTTATCGCGTAAATCTAGACTAATTGGCTCGAAGCATTCACAATCGAACCATTGACGCATCGCTCGTTCTAAATCGATGCGGGTGTCTTGGAAAGTTGATACCGAAAATCCAGTTATGCCAGTGGAATCTAACTCTATTTCTATTTCTTCTCCCCGCATGGGATTGGGATAGTTTTCATAATAAGCTGCGTAGTAAAATTGCCAACGGTAGTAAAGATCTTGTAACGCGGAGTTGCTGGGCAAACTTCCATATTTCTGCGCGACTAGTTTACCGTCAATTTCCAGCCGAGAGCTAATTTGAGCGAAGCCTTCACTCAAATTTCCCACACCCAGATTTAGAAATATTTTACCTGACATGATTTAGGAGTTTGGATTACAGTCAGAGTCCTTTTTTCAAACCGCAGAGGCGCAGAGGGCACAGAGGGCATCAAGAAAAGACTAATCCATAGCACTGTAACACAGCAGGGTCTGTACTGCCAAGCACATGGGTTTCAGTTATAATCCATTTTACGAAAAATTGCACCGATCTAATTATATTTAGCCTGAATAAGGATTTATTTGGGTTATTTAGGCGGGGTTAAAATCTGAGACACAATTAAGCGATAAATGATTCGGTAAAACTATGGTTGTCTAGTGCGACTTGAATTTTAAATTGGGTACCAGATTTTAGTTTGAAAGATTGGAGTTGGATAAAATTCATTGGTTCTGGATATTGTACCTGAGATAATGCCTCGCCGCTGGCATCTTGGAGGGTTAATTTGAGATTGGGTGGTAAAACATGTACCCCACCAGTAGAATGCAATCTAGCTCTGACATTTATTCTACCATCTGACTCATGATTCAAACCAATTAGAAGTAAGAGTGGTATGTTAGCTATATGAGCGCGGAGATCGATTATTTTACCTGTATTAAATTCGCGGATACTTTCATAAGGTGTGCTGGTGAGAATATTTCTAAGGGCAAATTCTCGATTGGTTGGGATGGTATTATCTCGATTCTCCAAAGGAGAGGCTCCGCCAACGACAATTAAGCTTTCGATCGGCTCCCAACCAGTACCTAATATCCCATTAAGAAATTCACTGAGATTATTAATTCGTTCGCGTAGCATCGGCTCTGCCGAATCGACATAGATTATGTCTAGCAGATCGTCTAGAGGTTGAAGTTGGTTAATATCGATTTTCTCTCCAGTTGGTTTGGCGACAAATCCCAGTAATTCTACACTACTCAGATTTTCACTAAATTGGACTGCAACATAACCAATTCGATCGTCGATCGTCTCTGGTGATAATATTATCTCACGAACATTAGGCATAATTGCTACACATTCAAGTCTACCCACATTTGGAATCACCAAATCTGCCACATTCATGATGCTCTGAAATTCGGGCTTCCAGGAGTATCCATGCGTCAAATCGATGTCAAGTTCGCAAACACAACTTAGATACTGTCGAACGGCAGATACGGCGAGAGTATTGAGATATACTCTACGTCCTTTGGTGGGAGAAGTTTGGGTTGCTGCAAAGTTTGCCGCCGATCGATGTGCAGATCTGTCGAGTGCGATGGTAAAGTGAGAAATATTATGAGCGTTCATATTTATCCTTTATTGTTCGTATCCAAAAAATTTAGTTTGAGCTTGTAATAGTGGTAGACACTTACGTTTCCAGTGAGCTACTAATGTCTGATATGGAATATCTAGATCTTTAGCAATTTGTGTAAATGAGTCTGGTGGATCTTTAACTATGATTCTATAGCTCAGGATCTGACAATGGCAGTGATTTCGGGTTTGGACATTTGACTTTACTGGATCGCGAGGATAACAAGTTTTCAGTATCCCTTCAGGATCTGATTCAATCCATGCCTCAATTTGATGGGCGATCGATCGATCGTCTTCCCGTTGGAGTGAATAAATATATTCATTGAGGGTATTGAGATTGACACTGACAAAACCAACATCTGACAAGAAATCGAGATAAGTTTCGTCACCACCAACAACAGAAATATCCAGACTCAAAGGCTCTTGTCGATCGGCAGTTGGATGATAAATGTCATATATTCGCCAGTACAAATAACCATTAATCCACTTCACCAAATCTTGCTCTAGAGAATCAGTCGAACTTTGAAATTCATCAATATTTCGACTCACCCATTCCCAGGTTTGATTTAAGGCGAGCAGATAATCATGGTGAGCGACTGTTTTAATCCCTGCTAGATGCTGAATGATACCAAGTAGACGACTCATCGCCTTTGCTCTTTGAGCACTCTGTAATGGAGCCGCCAAAACAGCATCTAGCTTCTGTCGAAGTTGCATCTCAACGTCTAAAGACTCTGGCAAATTTGAACTACTCATCGATGGATAAAACTAACCTCACCAGCATCTCTCTATTATTCACTCAGTTGGTTTACGGATATTTATGCAAATCGATAAGGATCTGGCGTTAGAACCCATATTTCGCACTATCGCCAAAGGCGTTCGCACAGCGTCTGCCTCAGCAGAGGCTACGCCAACAAGAAAGTATTATCCAAATCCAACAGTTTCCGCTCTAGAGACAACACGAATCCCCGCCTCTCTAGCTTCCCCCCTCACCCCTCACCCCTCACCCCTCACCCCTAAACACTAGAATTTCCTTTGTGAATTCTGTGAAGTGCGGAATGTGTGATTAATGATGTCAAGCAGAAAATCATCGATCGAAAATTGGGGTGAGTGCAATTCATCGATTGCACTCACCCCAATTTTGCGGCTATTAGTAGCTGTAACGTCTAAGCAAACTTAATTTTGAGATAATCCTCATCCATCTTGGCTCCCGTAGGTTCCAGAGCTGCTAGAGCTTGAGGTAGCACCATATTCCGACGGTGGTTGCCGATACGGATATTTAGTTCATCACCAGTCTTGTTGAGTTGAATTTGGTCTTTGGCAATTCCTGGTAAGTACAATTCGAGACTATATTGATTGGATGCTTCCTGTACGACTCTGAGGGTAGTTTCTTTATAATAAACTTGAGCCGGATCTTCATCTTTGTACAGAGTCTCTTTCAATCGATCTAATGCTTCAAGTCCACATAGCTCCTCTGCATAGAGCGGAACCTCTTTGACTGGCAACGGTCGGAAATTTTCGTGGATTTCTTGACGGTACTGTTCTTGATTTTCTTTCCATTTTTTGAAGAATGGATCCGTGACAGTATCGGGAATAATCCGGTTAGCAATGATTAGATCCGTAGAAACATTATACAAGCTCAAATAGGCATGAGCGCGGAGTGATTCTTTAATCACCATTTTCTCTGGATTGGTAACTAGCCGCACCGATACCTGGGTATTGTCCATCAGGACTTTTTGCAACGCCTCGATTTGTTCGTAAAATTCGTAGGGTGCATCCATCACTTCCTTATTCGGTAGCGAGAAGCCAGCGATCGGTCGGAACAAAGGTTCTACTAAGGGTCTGAGCGCGACAGAAACCGCCTGTAAGGGCTTGTAAAACTTCCGCATGTACCAGCCACCGATTTCAGGTAAACTCAGCAGTCTGAGGGCTGTTCCTGTGGGGGCAGAGTCGATAATCAGTACGTCGTAGGTGCCTTCGTCGTAGTGGCGTTTCATCCGCACCAAGCCAAAGATTTCATCCATCCCTGGTAAAATTGCTAGCTCCTCTGCTTGCACGCCTTCCATTCCTCGTGCTTGCAAGACTTGGGTAATATAACGTTTTACCGCGCCCCAGTTGCCTTCTAGCTCCTTGAGTGCGTCTAGTTCGGCACCCCACAAGTTGGGGCGAACTTCTCGCGGATCGTGCCCTAGCTCCATGTCGAAGCTATCGGCGAGAGAGTGAGCGGGATCGGTACTCAGAACTAGGGTACGATAACCTAGTTCGGCACACCGCAATCCAGTTGCAGCGGCGACAGAGGTTTTACCTACACCACCTTTCCCAGTCATCAAAATTAAACGCATATGCCTTGTTTTATCCGAGTATTTTTTGGCGCAGTCTCTCGGATACTCCCTTCCCGCCCTAAGACTGTAAATAAACAATTTCTCTATACTCTCTGCGCCCTCTGCGTCTGGAGCGGTTGAAAAACAATCGGCAGACAGTAATAGGTTTCAAGCATTATGTATACTCTTCTGGCGGGAAGGGAGTAAGAGTATCGCTAGTTTCGATCTTAGCGTTTTTTTCGATTGTCAGCTATCGATCGCGGTGATTTATAATAAAACTGTTGTTCATTGTTTGAGCATGATGTTTGGTGAAGCATGGCAGGCGGATATCGATCGAACTTACAAGCATAGAACTGGTGGTAAATTCAAACGAATTATCAACACCATTCGATCGCCAGGAGTACAGGTAATGACTGTATTTCGATTTGGTGGTTGGTCGATGTCACAACCAAAATTAATCAGAATAGTTACAGAGCCAATTTACTTTATCACCAATGGAATTCTCAAAATTATGTGGGGAATCGAACTCCCCCGCAATACTATTGTAGGCCCAGGTTGTTCGATCGGTCACTTTAGTGGAATTATTATTTCCGATCGAGCCGAACTTGGCAGTAACTGCACCATCTCTCATGGTGTGACGATCGGGGTATCTGGAAAAGGTGACAAATGCGGCGCACCAACCATTGGTAATAATGTTTATTTTGGTGCTGGTTGTAAGGTTTTTGGGATGATTTCGATCGGAAATAATGTCAAAATTGGTGCGAATGCTGTCGTTCATAAAAGCATTCCAGACAATGCGATCGTCGTCTCCTATCCTGGTTTCAAAATCTTATCATACCAAGACCCTCAGATCGCCACGGAGGATGTCACCGATCTTGACGAAGAAGTTCACACCAATTTGCCTGAATAACTTATTTAGGTTGATTCAGTCAGTATTTTTCTAGATCTGACTAATAAACCATGTTTGGGTGCAAAAATCATGGCGATGATAAATAATAACGTTTGAATCACGACGATACAGCCCCCAGTGGAGGCATCCAGATGATAGCTAACATAAGTCCCCATCACACTAGAAAATACCCCACTTGCCATGGCAATTAGGGTCATATGGTCGAAATTATCGCTCAATAAATATGCTGTGGCACCTGGAGTTACTAGCATTGCTACGACTAAAATAATCCCGACTGTCTGTAATCCAGCTACGGCTGTAAGTGAGAGTAGAGATAGTAAAACGTAGTAGAGAAAAGTGATATTCAAACCGATCGACTTAGCGTGAGTCGAATCGAAGCAAAATAAAATTAAATCTTTGCGTAAAACTGCTAGTGTTGCTAGAGTAATGACACTGATAATGACAGTTTGAATAATATCATCATTAGAAATACCCAAGACATTACCAAATAAAATATGTGTTAGATCGACAGAACTTCTGACTTTGGAAATTAAAACCAAACCCAAAGCAAAAAAGCCTGTAAATACCAATCCAATTACGGTATCCTCTTTAATCCGCGTCTTTGCTTTGATAAAACCGATCGCAATTACCGAACCTACCCCAAAAGCAAATGCACCCACTGCGAGGGGAATATTCAAAATATAAGCAACCACTACCCCTGGCATCACTGCGTGAGAAACAGCATCACCCATCAATGCCCATCCTTTCAACGTCATATAGCAAGAAAGAGCCGAACAAACGACTCCTACCAAGGCACTAACCAAAATTGCCTTTTGCATATATTCAGCACGCAAAGGCGCACTAAACCACTCAACTAAATCCATGATTATCCTCTGTGTAAATACATTGAAAACTTAATGATAGAATAGATCTAAATATCTTCTATTTCATCTTTATCTAATAGGCTCTTAGCTAAAGAAAAATCGCCGATCGAACCGCCGAATGTTCGCGATAGATTTTCTTCTGTAAAGACATCAGCAGTCTTGCCATATGCTAAAATTGTCCGATTGATTAATACGACTCGATCGCAAAATGTTCTAATCGAAGCTAAATCGTGAGTAGAAATCAAGATTGTATAACCCTTCTGCCGTAATCCGATCAGTAGATTAATCATCATCTTCTCAGTTTTGATATCAACGCCAGCAAATGGTTCATCTAGCAATAATACTGTGCTTTGTTGAGCTAATGCTCGTGCAAAAAAAGTTCGTTTTTTCTGCCCTCCAGATAGCTCCCCAATTTGACGATTTTGGATATCCCACATTTCCACTCTTTCCAAACTTTCCTTGACCACATTTCGATCGTTCGATCGAGGAATTCGGAGCAGATTCATATAACCATAACGCCCCATCATCACCACATCATGAACGTTAACTGGAAAATTCCAATCCACCTCTTCTGACTGTGGCACATATGCCACCATATTCTGTTTTTGTACCTGATGAATCGGTAATCCCTCAATTAAAACTCTACCAGTCGATGGTTTGACAAAACCCATAATCGCCTTAAATAAGGTCGATTTTCCCGCCCCATTCATTCCCACCAATCCGCAAATAGTCCCCGACTGGAGTTGCAAGTTGGCACCGTGCAATGCTATTTTGCCATGATAAGCAACCGTCACATTTTCAACATCAATACTAATATTATCCATAAGTTCGTTCCCAGCTATTATATAACTAAATTGAATAGTGACTGCGGTAGAGTGAGATGACATCGGGTGGGAATTTAATTTGTCAATTTAGTACTTAGATCGACAAATATCTAATCTCACCCCGAATAGCTTACTTGTCCAAACCTTTAATTAAAGTGTTAACATTATATTCTAACAGTTTTAGATACGTCGATGCTGGGCCATCTGCTGGAGATAGGGAATCTACATAAAATACCCCACCAAATTTTGCACCTGACTCTTTTGCTACCTGAAGCTGGGCTTTTTCGCTAACAGTACTTTCACAAAATACTGTCGGAATCTTGTTTGCTTTGACGGTATTAATTACCTTTTCGACTTGTTTTGGGGTAGATTGCTGTTCGGCATTTACCGCCCACAGATACACTTCTTTCAAACCATAGTCACGAGCGATGTAGGAAAATGCGCCTTCACAACTGACGATATAGCGTTTTTCTGGCGGAATAGCAGCGATCGCTTTTTTGAGCTTTAGATCGATCGATCTAATTTCTTCACTGTACTTTTTCGCATTGGCATCATAAGTTGCCGTGTTAGTCGGATCTAGCTTTAATAGGGCTTTGCGGATATTTTCGACATAAATCAAAGCATTTTGTGGCGACATCCATGCGTGAGGATTGGGTTTACCTTGATAAGCATCTTCCTCAATATTGACGGGTTTTAATCCATCGCTTAATGTAATGTGAGGAACCTTGGGCAAACTATTGTAAAATCTATCTGCCCACCTCTCCAAATTCAAACCATTTTCCAAGATTAGACTGGCTTTCTGCCCCCGCTCTAAATCGCTGGGTGTAACTTGATAGCCGTGGATTTCCGCTCCTGGTTTAGTGATGGATTCAATTATCGCTTTATCGCCTGCCACATTACGCGCCATGTCTGCGAGCACCGTAAATGTCGTTAAAACTACCTTGCGATCTGTTTGAGCGGGATTTGTCGAGCCTGGGGTGGCTGGTTGTTTTTGCGCCGAAATGCACCCGCCCAGGCAAATTGTGAGGAATAATGCTACTCCGCCGATACCTTTGCCGATCGATCTACCCCAGACGCAGTTTAGTCTCAACTTTCGATCCTCTCATGATTGGGCCATATTCTCAAGTATGGCATACGATCTAAAATTCCGAAAGCTCGATCGGTATCGATCGAGATCGATATTTTAGATTGGATCGAAAAAGTTGTCGAAATCAATCTTCAGTAGATTGGCTAGATTTTCTTTTGTTTCTTTGAGACAATAGATCCCAAAGGCTAATTGGGTTTGATAGTCGAAAGAGCATTCGAGCAAGACTTCTGTAAACTGTTGTTTTAGTCGTTGTTGATTTGGCTTTGATTCAGTGACATTAATATTTGCACCATTATAGGCGATGAAGAAACAAAAGATATCTTCTCGGTTGTCTTTCCAGATCGTTTGCCAATCGGGTTCGATATTATTTAGAAAATAAGTGTAGGGATTTATGCCTAGTGCGTGGAAACCCATATTCCCAAATCCCATTCCACCGTAACGCAAGGGATTGATTTCGATCGGCATTAATTTATCGCCATCAAGTTTGAATTCACAGTGCATGGTGATATTCGTAACGTTTAGTATTTGATTGAGTTGGGTGAAAAAATATTTGGCTTTGGTATAAATGCGATCGAAGACTTCCTGTGAGAAATAATAGAGTATATGTAGATAGGCTCGATTTTCGGGGATGGGATGATGACAGATATTCATGATGCGGGGATTTCCATCGGCATCATAAAACATATCTATGGCATATTCTTCACCTTCGATATATTCCTCGACTAGAAAATCTGCTTGGGATAGTACGCTGTCAGAAAATATACTGGCATTTTTACTAAGTTCCATTGTCAATTCTGTAGCTAAGTTCGTCAGATCGGTATCTCTATCGATCGTTCTTACTGCTGTACCAAAGACTCCTTTAACTGGCTTAATTACAGACTTTCGGGTTATTTTTAGACTGCTAATTTCGCTAGCTTTGACAAATTGATATCGATACTCTGGATAAATATTCGTTAGTGCTTTTCTAAAGCTATATTTATCCTTTAGGGTTGTGATTGTAGATTTACGTACAGGATCGTCCATTTTGCTGACTACAGTCTCGATCGAGGCTTCCGAAGCAATGCAGACTTTATCGTGACTTGCAAATCTTAGATCGCTTTGAACCAAGTCTTCATTACTAATAATTTCGAGATTTTCTGTAATTGGTAAAGATTCTAGAGTACCTGCTTCAGCATTACTGGTAATGAGGTATACTTTTTGACGATCGAGCATTTAGATTAATTTGGTTATTGATGGAACTTCGACATTTACGCTACTTTAGGATGGTTGCTACAGAGTTGCACTTTGGTAGAGCGGCGGAGAAATTACATATCGCTCAACCACCATTGAGTAAGCAAATTCAACAACTAGAAATAGAACTAGGCTTTGACTTATTTTCGCGCACTAAAAGATCTGTTGCACTTACTCCTGCTGGAGAAGTATTTTTGGTTGAAGTCGAAGGAATTTTTAAAAACCTCGATCGAGCGATCGATATCGGGCGCAAAACTAGTCGCGGCGAACTCGGACAAATCTCCATCGGCTTTGTAGGTTCGGCTACATATAATATTCTACCATTAATGCTCCAAAAGTTTCGCGACCGATATCCCCACGTCCAAATCGAACTCCACGAATTGACGACAGATCGACAATTAATCTGGTTGAGAGAAGGTAAAATAGATATCGGCTTGATTCGTCCGCCAATTGTGGATCTAGATGTCACTGTTGAGATAGTTTTTGAGGAATCATTAATTGTCGCCTTGCCCGCCACTCATCAATTAGCAACTGTAGAATCTGTCGATCTAACATCACTCGCCATAGAACCATTTATCCTATTCCCGCGTCAACTTGCACCCGGATTATATGACCCGATTATTACTATTTGTCGAGCTGCTGGATTTAGTCCGATCGTAGTTCAGGAATGTATCCAAATCCAAACTATTATCAGTTTAGTATCGGCGAATATGGGAGTCTCGATCGTCCCTAAATCTACTCAAGATATTCAACGTCAAGGAGTTGTGTATAAGCCTATCTTAGATCTTACTCCGCCTGTGTCGATGGCGATCGTTTGGCGGACTAATGATGATTCGCCAACAGTGACTAGATTATTAGAAATCGCCTTAGCAATTAATGATTAGTCATTCGACTATTACGACTTAGCTCAATGCCCATCAAACCATTTACACTTAGAAAATACGGGACAAATTTCACAGATTGGATTTTGAGCCTTACAAGTCAATGCGCCAAAGTCTAAGAGCGCGAGATTCCATGTACCGACAGCTTTTTTTGGCGCGATTAAATCCGCCGCACCCCAGAGAACTTTGCATCTAGATTTGACTCTTTCCCCTCGCAACCCAAAGAAACGTTCGATAATTCGTGCCACATTAGCATCTAATACAGCTAAAGGTTGGTGAAATGCTTGAGAGCCGATCGCACGAGCGGTATAGTCGCCGATTCCTGGCAATTTGAGTAGTTGTGTTTGGCTATCGGGTACTTTACCATCATATTCGGCGATGACGATTTTAGCGCATTGTTGCAGCCGCTCGGCGCGAAAAAATAATCCCAAGGGTTCGAGGATTTTGGCGACATCTTCGAGATTGGCGATCGCTAAATCTCCGACAGTGGGATAATGGTTTAGGAATAATTCGTAAATTGGTGCGACTGTTTGGGCATCGGTTTTCTGAAGTAGGGATTCGGCGACGAGAAGATGATACCCATCGGTGGTATTGCGCCAAGGGAAGTCACGTCGATGGATAACTCCCCAAGTGGAAATATGTTGCCGAAACCATTTAATTTCGGCGATAGATGGATAGTCTAAAGCATTAGATTTAGTCAATGATGATTCACCCACGGCTGATTGACGGACAAAACTCCTGAAACGTCGAAAAATCATAGGTTGGGTTGCGCTCAAGCTTAACCCAACCTACCCCGCCAACACCCTAGAGATGTTGGGTTTCGAGGCTCAACCCAACCTACGATAAAAGATTTGCACCTTACAATCAGCACCCACGGTGAGTAGACTGTTAGAAATCGCCTTAGCCATTGCAGGATGTGGAGAAGAAGATCTAAAGGATTGGGTGAGTAGTTTGATAATTGTGCTATATATCGATCGATTGATAAATTATCGTGAGTGAAATCGAATGGTGAGGAGATTGACATGGTTTCGGTGTATAGTGCTGATTGGGTTCCCCGCACTGCTAACAGCCTGCGGTCAAAGTAATAATCAGCCTGGTACAGGTGGTGGAAATAATAGCGTAATTCCGATCGGTATTGCCGTTGCTCAGACGAGTAATGTTGCTCTATTGGGGCAAGAGCAAGTTGCCGGAGCTAAATTAGCCGAGAAATATTTTAATGATAAAGGTGGTGTTAATGGCACCCCAATTAAGCTAATCTTACAAGATACGGCAGGCGACGAACAGGGGGCAATTAATGCCTTTCAAACCCTAATTAACCGCGACAAAGTAGTGGGAATTGTCGGCCCAACTTTGTCTCAGCAAGCCTTTAGTGCCTCGCCGATCGCCGATCGTGCTAAAGTACCAGTACTCGGCCCATCCAACACTGCCAAGGGGATTCCAGAGATTGGTGATTTTGTGGCGCGGGTATCGGCTCCGGTATCTGTAGTCGCCCCAAATGCTGTCAAAGCAGCCCTGAAAATCGACCCCAAAATCAAAAAAGTTGCGGTATTCTTTGCCCAAAATGATGCCTTTAGCAAATCCGAAACTGAAATTTTCCAACAGGTAGTAAAAGAGCAAAAATTAGAACTCGCCACAATCCAAAAATTCCAGACTACCGATACCGACTTTCAATCTCAAGCGACGGCGGGTATCAACGCCAAGCCAGATTTAGTCATCGTCTCGGGATTAGCCGCCGATGGTGGTAATCTAATCCGACAATTGCGGGAACTAGGCTACAAAGGGTTAATCATCGGTGGTAACGGTTTGAATACTTCCAACCTGTTCCCCGTCTGTAAGGCATTGTGTGACGGCATCCTCATCGCCCAAGCTTACAACCCCGCTCAAGCTAACGCCCTCAATCAAGCCTTCAGAGACAGCTATATGGCTCAGTACAAGAAGGAACCGCCCCAATTCAGTGCTCAGGCATTTACAGGGGTACAAGTCTTTGTAGAGGCACTCAAGGCTGTCTCAGGGACAAATCCTAGCACGAAAGTTAATGCCCAACCGATCGCCGATTTGCGGGTAGCCTTGAATAAGCAATTATTGACGGGTAAATATAGTACGCCGCTGGGTGAAATTTCGTTTACGCCGACAGGTGAGATCGTGCAAAAAGATTTCTATGTGGCGCAGATTAAAATGGATGCTGATGGTGCTAATGGTAAATTTACATTCCTAAAATAATCTACTAGTTTTTACCGCTCTAGATATTGTAGAGCGGTCTTTTGGTATTCGTATGGTACGATTTCCTGGTTAACGAACGATCGAGACTTTTTACTGTCAGGTGGAGTCTCGATCGTTGTATTTAAGTAGCTGGGCTTAATTAAATATAAAATACCAGCTATGTACACACCGTTGCTGCGGTTGGGTTTCGAGGCTCAACCCAACCTACATGGGTTTGATACTTAATTCCACTTACCTACTTAT
>JANMEL010000294.1:0-18100 GCA_031376885.1 Chamaesiphon sp. OTE_70b_metabat_96
GGCCGTTAGCGGCGGCGTGGTATGAGGAGCGAACGGACGAATTCTAAATGCTGAATTCTGAATTCTGAAACATTGCAGTATTCTCTTTTTTTCAGCATCCCCAAATTACAGACTTCGCTAACCTCTTGTACGCCAGTAGACAAGCCCAGCAGGGCAAACGCTTTCGCCCGAATATCCTGGAATTCAATTACAATTTAGAGCGGGAACTCCTCACCCTACAACGAGAATTAATCAGTCGAACATACCAACCTGGAGCATACCGCACATTTCACCTCATCGATATCAAAAGTCGGCTAATTTCTGCTGCACCTTATCGAGATCGAGTCGTCCATCACGCGCTGTGCAATATTATTGTACCCATTTTCGAGAGTACATTTATCCATGATTCCTATGCCAATCGCATCGGCTTTGGTACCCATAGAGCGTTAAAACGGTTTACCAAATTTGCCCGCACCCATGAATATGTACTGCAATGCGATATTCAGAAATACTTCCCTAGTATCGATCGAGAAATTCTCAAAAATCTAGTCCGCCGTAAAATCAAATGTCCCGATACACTGTGGCTGATTGAGACGATAATTGACAACGGTAACGACCAAGAATCAGTAATTGAATACTTTCCTGGGGACGATTTGCTCACACCCTTACAACGTCCAAAAGGATTACCGATCGGCAACCTAACTAGTCAATTTCTGGCTAATGTCATGCTAAATCCATTCGACCACTTTGTCAAAGAACGGCTGAATGTAGATCGATATCTCCGCTACGTTGATGACTTCGCCTTATTCTCCGACGATCGAGATTTCCTCGCCTACGCACGCTTAGAAATCGAAGACTTCCTGACACAGATGCGGCTAAAAATCCATCCCATCAAAAGCCAACTCTCTACCACCAAAATCGGAGCTAGTTTTCTCGGCTTTAGAATATTACCCGATCGAATTCGCGTCAAAAATACCAACTTGCATCGAGCCAGAGGTAGACTAAATCGATTGCGATCGAACTATATTAATGGTAAAATAAAATGGTCTCAAGTAGAGCGTTCTCTCAATAGTTGGAATGCTCACCTCAAGCATGGCGATACATGGCGACTGAGACAACAGATATTTAGCGTTCTTACTTTTTGAAAGAATCTAAAGAAGGGGTAGACGAACCCGACTGCGCGGCGGTTCCTGGAACAATAATCCCGACAATTGCCGATCTGCTAACCGCAACAATAACACCCGCGACAACGCGAACAACAAAATCGGTTTTCGGATAGTATGCGAGTGCGGGAGCACTCTCCACCGTCAGAGTTGACAGGTGGGAATCTGTCAAGAGTGCAATGGAGAGTCCAGTCTATTCCTGTGAAGAAGGCGACAACCTCCAAAAATCAAACCAAATCGGGGAGATTGGTAGGCGAAAGCCGAAGATTTCCTCGGTTTTCAGCTAATACGGGGCTGTATTCCCAAGTCGGAACTATACCTAATTTTATCAATAGTCCTCACCCCTCATTGCCGCCTGCTCCAGCCAGATTTGGCGGAAATCCTCTCCCAGGGGGAGAGATTGCAAAAACTCTTGCACAGAGGCTAATTCCCAGGTTAAGGGTGCAGCAGGTGCGATCGTCGAAGTGGAAATCGCCTGACGGAGGATTGCTTCTATTAGTGCTGCTGCTGCAATGATTGGCTCTGAATCCATCCAGGTGGGGAAGATGCGGGCTTCAAAGGTAAGCTTATTTGGTGTAGAATAGATTAGATTTTTGAGGTTGAAATCACAGTACTTAGTCAGATTTAGCGATCGGAGCAGTGCTTGAGCCTCAGCCCAATCTAGTGTCGGAAAGTGAGGAAGATCGATCGTCGCGAGTAAAGCTTCATCCCATCGCCCCAATCTTCTGCACATAGGATTAGTGCCTACCAATTGCTGTAGATTTTCGCCATGAGTCCATAGCAAATTGACCAAATTGGCAAAAACAGCCGCAGAGCATAAAGGTAAACCATCGAAATGGATGTGAGTTGCTCCCTCAACTGGAACTGTGAAACCTAGAGAGCGAGCTGTCGCCAACAACAGATCCAGCCGTTGACGATGCTCGATTTCGATCGGCGGCGTAATCAATTCACAAGGGCGTTCTCTTTCTCCTGGTAGGGGTAGAGCGATCGCAATGGGATTCCCAGTTCGATCGGCAACTCGGCGCATTCCACCTTCACCCTCTACCAGCTCAGTCTTAAATAACCGCGCGATCGGCTCAAGAACTTCACTAGATGAATCATCGGGATTGGCTTGACATTCCACTAGTTCCAAAAATCGCGGATCGTCACTAACAATTCGATACCATCCAGCTTTCGCGGGGATATTTTTGTCCAAATCATCTTGGAGAGTGAGATCGTCTACACATTGAGCGATCGAATTCCCAACCCTGTCGCGAACCTCAAATCCTAACGTCAGATTGTGAAACAAAGAAGTGCCCGGAACTTTACTGAATTCGGATTGCGGGTGAAAAATTCGATGCACCAACCCATTATTTGCTTGGGCGATCGACTCAGCCAAGTCTCGTCTACTTAGCCCTCTGGGTGCCATCATCTCAATTTCAAATCCAATCTTCCAGTTCAATTCCGACATATATCAAGATTCAGTAGGGGCACGATGCCTCGTGCCCGTTTACTCTTTTCAAGACAGGGGTGGGAAGCAGATCTAGTTTGACGATCGAGCATAACCTAATGCTCTTTTGACAACTGCTTCATTACCCAAAACTAGATTTTTCTCGATCCGAACTTTCGACTCATACACCGATCCACCCCAAAATTTGGATAGGGATTCTGCATCCTTATAGGTATAACCTACCTCGCTAAAAAGTGTTAATCGAGGAGTTTCGGCGTTCAATAACTGTAGAGCTTTCGTCTTCGCATCCACCAGAAACTGTTCGAGGATCGCGATATCTCTTTGCCCCCAGAGAATTTTTCGCCCGATCCTAGCTTTGGCTTCACCCAATGATTGTCCCCAAAAATCTGCCAAGATTCGAGCATTTGAATAACTATATTTACTTTGAAAAAAAGCTCTATATTCTTGAGCTTCTGTTGCAGTCAAGGCTACTGCGATCGACAGGTCTAATTTTCCTACTTGACTAGGCTCCTGAACCACTCTAGCATCAACAACAGTCGGCATCACAGTTGTCAGCAAGCCCAAAAAGAACACCAAAAAACGTAAGTTGTATTTCATCTTTAGTTTCCGCCTATCCTCATCTCCACATATTAGTATACATTAAGTATCCTACCGCAGAGCACCGAATTTTCAGCTACCTAGACTGCGCTACTACTGAGTCTAGGTAGATGAGAATTATGTCGGGGTTTTTTCGTTCTCGTGTTCGCCCAAAAGTTCTAGACAGTAGCCTGCACCATAAACTGTCTTGATATATTTGGGGCGACGGGGATCGGGTTCCATTTTTGTGCGTAGGTGACGGATATGGACGCGAATTGTCTCGATATCATCGTCTGGATCGTAACCCCAGACCTCTCTGAGAATGTCACTAGGGGACACTGTTTGCCCGTGTCGCTGGAGCAAACAGTGCAACAGTTCAAATTCGAGGTGAGTGAGCTTGATCGTCGATTCTAGCCAAACTGCCTCGAATCTTTCCGGCACTAGAGTAAGGGCACCATAGCTGAGGATTTCGCTATGTTTGGCGGCTTGGGGGATGCGATCGGTACGCCGCAATAGAGCGCGAACACGAGCGATCATTTCCTCGATTTCAAATGGTTTGGTGAGATAGTCATCTGCTCCAGCGTTGAACCCTTCCACCTTGTTTTGGGTTTGACTCAAAGCAGTCAACATCAAGATCGGGATCTCTGAAGTTCTGTCGTCGCGGCGCAAACGTTGACAGACTGTATAACCATCAACTTTTGGCAGCATCAAATCTAGTACGATCAAATCCGGTTGAATTTGGATCGCCATCGCTTGCCCTTGGATGCCATCAGGTGCTTGATTGACTTCGTATCCAGCCATTTCAAGGTTAATACAGACTATTTCGGCGATCGCGGCATCGTCATCGACGACTAATATTCGTGGCATGTTGAAGAAATTTTATGTTGAAGAATTGAAAAATTCACTAAAAAGTATTTATTGTCAGTCTGTGGTCTAAAGAGTCACAGATTTTTGCTCCACTTATCACTACCTATTGGTCAATTATCTCACAACTTTAAATGCAAATGTTTGATGAGTCCTTATTCTTTCTGAGGGGTCAGGGATCGGGTGTCGGGGATGAGAGCAACTACCAGGAAATTGGGGATTGTTTTCGTCTAAAGTTCCCCCTATCCCCTATCCCCTATCCCCTATCCCCTGACTTTCTGGTTTGGATGTCGAACATATCGGATAATAGATTTAACTCCCCCTCCCTCATGCCATGACCACCTCTGAACCCACCTGGCTAACCGTTATCCGCCTCCTCCGCTGGGACAAACCCGCAGGTAGACTAATTCTGATGATTCCCGCTTTATGGGGCTTGTGCCTAGCTTCACAGGGCAATCCACCGTTACCATTAGTGGGGACGATCGTGTTGGGTACTTTGGCGACTAGTGCGGCAGGATGTGTCGTTAACGATCTGTGGGATCGAGATATCGACCCCCAGGTGGAAAGAACAAAGAATCGTCCCCTAGCTGAGAAATCTTTGTCAATCGCGACGGGGATTGGGGTATTGGTTGTATCCCTGATTTGTGCGGCTATTTTGGCATTTTATCTCAACCCTCTAACTTTTTGGCTCTGTGTGGCAGCGGTGCCTGTGATTTTATTTTATCCGGCGGCGAAACGAGTCTTTCCGGTGCCTCAATTGGTTCTATCGATCGCCTGGGGTTTTGCGGTATTAATTAGTTGGTCGATGGTGACGGGAAATCTGGTGGCATCGACTTGGTATTTGTGGGGGGCGACAATTTTCTGGACGTTAGGATTTGATACTGTTTATGCAATGTCCGATCGAGATGACGATCGTCGGATTGGGGTCAATTCTAGTGCCTTATTTTTTGGTGACTATGTGGCTGAAGCGATCGCCATCTTTTTTGCGATCGCGATCGGTTTATTAGGTTATTTGGGTAAGATCATGGATCTGCATCCCATCTTTTGGGTGACATTAGCTTTGGCTACTGCTGGCTGGTTATGGCAATATCTCCGTCTCAAGCAACCAACTATTCTACCTACCTTTTATCCCCAAATGTTTCGAGAAAATGTTTGGATTGGCTTTGGTTTACTAGTCGGGATGATTTTGGGAGTTAGAGGATAATTGAGAATTGATAATTGATAATTGATTATATCCCCGACTTCTCCAAGAAGTCGGGGATATGTCTGGACTTCAAGGCTCATTTATGTCACCGTCAGCACTTCTTAATTAGATTTAAAGATTTTAAGAAAACTTCGTTAATAGTCCGAGAATTTTTTTGGTGCGGGGAGTGAGTAAAGTTCGCCGATAAGCATCGGCGGCTTTTTTGATGCCATCAGATTGGGTAGGATATGGATGAATGACAGTACTAAGTTTACTCAATCCAATTTTATTCACCATTGCAGTTGTGACTTCTGAAATCATCTCACCGCCATGACTAGCAACGATCGTCGCGCCCAAAATTTCATCACTACCTCGACGATGAATAATTTTCACAAACCCTTCAGTTTCACCATCAGTAATCGCTCGATCGACTCCCGACATCAAGATCTTAATTGTGTCGAATTCAATTCCCATTCGATCGGCATCATTAGCGGACATTCCCACATGAGCGATTTCTGGATCTGTATATGTCACCCACGGCATTACCAAGCTACTAAGTTTACTTTTTCCTAACCCAAAAGGTGAAAATAAGGTATTCTTAATTACAATCCGAGCTGCTGCATCAGCGGCATGGGTAAACTGCCATTTCATACATACATCACCAGCCGCATAAATTCGCGAATTTGTAGTTTGTAAATAATCATTTACCTTCACCCCTGCGGCATCATAATCGACACCGATACTAGCCAGATTAAGACTTTCGATATTCGGTGTACGCCCAGCACCCAATAAAATTTCATCGACCGTAATTGTCTCCAATTGACCATTATCGCTACTGTAAGTAATCACCTTTCCGGCCTCAGTTTTCCTTACCTGTTGCAACTGACAATTCAAAATTAACTTTACACCTTCTTTGATTAATACTTGTTGTAAAATTGCCGCAGCTTCAGGATCTTCCTTATTTAAAATATGACTACCGCGATGGAATAATATCACCTCAGAACCCAATCTCTGAAAGGTTTGAGCTAATTCGCAGCCGATCGGTCCCCCGCCAATAATAGCTAATCTTTTGGGCCGTTCGACGAGGGAGAATACCGTTTCATTTGTCAAATATCCCGCTTCTACTAATCCAGGAATTTGAGGTGTAGCCGCTCTAGCACCTGTAGCAATTACGGCTTTTTTAAACTTGAGAATTCTATCGCCAACTATGACCGTATTCTTGGTATCGAACTTGCCATCACCCAGAAAAACATCTACCCCAAGCTGTTTAAATCGATCGGCTGAATCATGATGGGCAATTTGCGATCGAATCCGCCGCATCCGCTCCATTACCGCACCAAAATCAATCTCGATCGGATCTGCCCGAATACCCAAGTCTAAACCGCGCCAAATCTCCCCCACAATCCGACTAGAGCGAATGATTGTTTTTGAGGGCACACAGCCAAAATTTAGGCAGTCTCCGCCCATTAAATGACGCTCGATCAGAGCTACTTTCAAACCCAATCCCAATCCAGCCGCACCAGCCGCTACCACCAAACCCGCTGTACCTGCACCAATTACCACCAGATCGTAAACATCAGCAGGTTCGGGATTAATCCAATCATTTGGATGTAGATATTCGATTGTTTTCCGATCGTAAATATCCATTGATTCAACTGTTTTTATCATGATATAATTAGGAGCTAGCTGTAGGGGCGTGGTCTTGCCTGCAATGAGCGGAGTCGAATTGTGCCCGCCCTCCGATCTATTTTTTAACTTTCAACCGATCGATCCAAAGCTTGTTTGGCAATGCGAGTAATATACAGCGTTACCGCAACTGTAGCGATAAATCCGACGATCCGAATCGACCATTGCAGTGCAGGATTAGTGGGTTGATTTGCTGTACCAATTAGTGCTAAATTCCCAGCCAGCGAACCAATATAAACATACATTATCGTCCCAGGAATCATTCCCACAGAACCAATTATATAGTCTTGAATTGAGACTCCAGTTAGCCCAAAAGCATAATTGAGTAGATTGAATGGAAAAATTGGCGATAGACGAGTGAGTAAAACAATCTTCAATCCTTCTTTGCCCACAGCCCGATCGATCGCGCTAAAATTCTCATTGTCAGCAATCTTGTTTGCTACCCAATTTCGGGCTAAATAACGCCCGACGAGAAAAGCTGCTATTGCACCTAGAGTGGCACCAACAAACACATAAACCGCCCCCAACCACACCCCAAATACTACTCCAGCTCCCAATGTTAGCAGCGAACCAGGCAAGAAAGCCACAGTTGCCACAATATAAACACCGATAAAAGCAATGGCACCGATCGCACCCAAACTTTCGATCCATTCTAGAGCATTTTTGAGTAATGTTTGAGGATTAAATCCAGCATCGATTGCCGAATTTTGTGCCCAAGCTGGAGCGATGGACATCGAAAGACCTAGTAATGCTAAACAAATTGCTAATAATATCTGTCGATAGATAAGGGGTAGTTTCATTATGTATAATAATATGGATAAATTAGATTAAACAACTATTCATCCCAATAAAAGCGATAGAAAAAGAAACCATCTTCAAATGGGTGAGCATCGGTGACATGATGGAGCAGTTTTTCATCGATCAATCTTTGACCTATTTTAACTGCGTCAGTTTCAGAAATGAAGAACTTTCGCACCAACCATGTGGTTATTTCACTGCCAATCATACAGCGAGGATAAATAGTGAGCCGATAGCGACGATCTTTGATTTTGACTCCATCAATATCCCGCATTTCTCGCACTAATGCTTTTAAGTCGATTTGACTAATCCGATCTTGAGATCGATCGACTTGAGCAGTATACAATTTTAATTTAGAATCATGACACCAGATGGTATATCCATCTGTTTGTTCCAGAAGCAAGCACACCACAGTAGGATCGAGTGATAATTGACGGATTAATTTCTCCGCCGACTCTAATTTATCTTTGGGAAAAGATTTGAGCTGTTTAAAGATTTTATTCTGATAAAAAATACCGATTATTGCTGTTGGCTTCTCGGTATCTGGATTGATAACATCCTGAAATTCAATCTGGCTTTCCTTTAGCAGTAACATATTATCTTTATGAATAAGATCGTCCTATGGAAACTGACGATCGCTTACTATATTATGCCCAAAACTAAGACAAAGATCGCACTCCTCAATCGATCGAACAACTCGCTCTTTCTCAATCTTAGTTCAATTTTGATAAATCTACCCTAAACTCCCCTGAAGATCGGGGTAGATAAAACGTTTTAAAACTCAGGGATTTGACCTCTAATTCGATCAAAGCAATCGTTGGAGCTGCTCATTAGCTTTGATTTTGCCCAATACTTGCTTGATTTCCTGAGTACGATGTTTGGCGACAATCAGCGTAACCTCTCCATCTCGCACGACTACCAGATCTTCTAACCCGATCGTCACTACCACTTCATCAGGATTGCTAGCATATATAATCGCCCCCTGAGTCTCCAATCCAATATGATTTGCTAATTCGACATTAATATTATCGCCTTTGAGTAGACGTTCGATCGCATTCCAATCACCAAGATCGTCCCACCCAAATTCCGCCGGAATCACATAGGCAAGTTTGGTTTTTTCCATCAATGCATAATCAATACTCAGCTTAGGTAGCGTCGAATAACAGCTTACACCTTTTTCTGTGAGTAGCTGCATTATCTCCGGCGCGTAAATATTGAGTTCCTGAATTACTGTTTTTGCAGTAAAGAAAAACATCCCACTATTCCAAGTATAATCACCACTATCGATAAAACTTTTCGCCTTGTCTAGATCGGGTTTCTCCGTAAATCGATCGACATGATAGGTTTTTAAATACCCATACTCGCCGCTGGGTTCTCCCTGCTGAATATATCCATAACCAGTCGAGGGAAAAGTCGGATTAATCCCCAAAGTAACAATCGCCGCTCGACTACTTGCCAATTCTATCGCCGCATTGAGAGTAGAACCAAACGCCTCAACATCACCAATCCAGGCATCAGCGGGAAAAAAGCCGATTACCACATCATCAGCATACCTTTTGGCTACTTCCAAACTCGCCCAAGCTACAGCCGCCGCCGTATCTCTCCCCTCCGGCTCCACCAGCAAATTATCCACCAGCAGGCTAGGTAATTGCTCCTGTACCCCTGCTGCGAGCATTCCCGACGTTATCACCCAAATATCTTCCCAACCGCCGACGATCGGCAGCAAACGGTGAGCAGTGGCTTGCATCAAGCTCTCACCACTTCCATCGAGAGAGAGAAATTGTTTGGGGCGATGTTTGCGGCTAAGTGGCCAAAAACGTTCGCCTTTACCACCTGCGAGAATTACTGGGACAAATTTTGGTCGCATAATTTTAGAGTATCAAGATAGCACCACCGATCGCGGTCATTATAAGACGTTTTCGGTCACTCTTAGTATTCCCTTCGATCGCCAGATTTTACAGATCCTCCTCCAGGATTGAATTTCAACACCAAAAATTTCCACTCGGTGTCTCTAGAAGATTCATCAAGACATTAGCTTATCTATAGTTTAATTCGCTCCTTGTGTGATGAAAGCAGCCCAATAGAAGGGTCGATCGAAAGGTCGATCGGTTTCGCAGTATGCTATTAATTGCTCTTCATATTCGCCTAGTAGAGCGGGATTGTGGGCGGTGATATATTTGACTATTTTTGGGTAATAAATCTGTTCAAATTGTTCACCTGTGAGATTTCGTAGTTGCGATTGGGCGGTTTGGAGGGCGGTAGCTGGATTGACACCGATTCGCCGCTGTTGGTGGTAGAAGAGATTGAAGATGAGGCTGATTAGATCGTCAACACTCCAGAGGGTGCTTTGCACCGAGCGTGCGCCGATGGAGAGGAAAGCACTGGGGAGGCTGGGTACATCTTCGGTTAGGGTAGTTGTACTCAATGGGCTTTCACCAGCAGCTAGGTATACTTCATCGAGATGGGGATAATGTTCGCCTGCGAGCAAGTCAGCGAGGCTAATTTGTTCGCCATTACCTAGTATGAGGGCGGATTCTAAGGGTTTGTCGAGATTTGATGTGGTGTGATGGCTGGCGTGCAGACGGTTGACTCTGGCGAGGAGGGCGCGGTAATTTGCGGGGGTGGATTGACTGGAGCCAATCAGACGATTGGTGGTGGGGATATTGTAGAGTGCGGCGATTTGTTCGCCTTCATATTTTGCGCCGAGGAAGCCATCGCTGGCATCTTCGACGGTGCCCATGATGGCGGTGGCTACGGGTGGGCGCAGTTGGCACGATTTGAGGATTTGACAGCTAGGGATGGAGCTGACGGTGAATTTGTCGCCGAGGAGGAACCCACCCCGCCCTAATTCCTTCGGAAAGGCTACGCCAACGGGATTCACCCCGACTTGGAGGAACCCACCCCGCCCTTCGGGCACCCCTCCGAGGAGGGGATTTAATGGGAGTGCGGCGAAGGGGATTTGGTGGAGGTTGAGGTGGGGAACGATAATTAGGGAACTAATATCGGTGAGGTGTTGGTTGATGAGGGTGTTGATTTGGAGTTTGTCAGCGATTTTGTGGAGCAATCGGGGTAAGTTTTCCGCCCAGTTGGTAAGATTTTCGTGGGCGGGGTTCACCCATGCTGTTTGCAACCAATGCTGGAATTCTTGCCAACCACCATCTTGGGCGGTATGAAGGGTTGGCTCTCCGCTCTGTTTGATGATGAAGATGTAGGTGTCTTCGGCGGTGGTATAGCAGTTGAGGATGGCTGTGTCTGGGGTGGTAATTAGTTTTTGGATGCTGGCAAAGTCGATCGACTCTACGGTGTGGTTGCCTTCTAGTTGGCGATTGCGGATGCGTTCGATCGATTCGATGGCGGATTTGAAGTTACCAGCTTTGACGGCGGTTTGGAGGGCATTTTCATGGGTGGAGAGGGCGTTTTGCAGCAGCTCTTCTTGTGTGAGTTGGGTTGTTACTAAACTATTGGAGATTTCGAGGGATTGGATGGAAGTTCGATCGGGATCGATCGTCACTATTCCTTCTTCTGCTTTGATTTCAACTCCCAATTTCCGCGCTAGTTGTTGGGCGAAGTTTACTAGCCATTTAATTTTTAATTCTAGTGCTGGCTCGTTACGATCGATCGACACTTGTGCTGTGGCGAGTAATGCCATTACCAACCCTGGGGTTACTAATTCGGGGTAAGCGGCGAGAATTCGATTTTCTTCGTTTTTAGGGCACTGAATTAATAATTGCACTAGATCGAAATCGGCGATCTGCTGATTTGCGGCGGTAGCTACTGTTTCTTGTGGCTCTACTATGTTTACAGCTAACTGCTCTACATTTGAATCCGTCGTCAACGATATCGGTTCGACTGATATATCTATATTTGAATCCGTCGCCAACGATATCGGCTCGACGGATATATCTACATTTGAATCCGTCGTCAACGATATCGGTTCGACTGATATATCTGCATTTGAATCCGTCGCCAATAGTATCGGCTCGACTGATATATCTGAATTTGAATCCGTCGCCAATAGTATCGGCTCGACTGATATATCTGGATTTGAATCCGTCGCCAATGATATCGGTTCGACTGATATATCTACATTTGAATCCGTCGTTAATGATATCGGCTCGACTGATATATCTACATTTGAATCTGTCGTCAACGATATCGGCTCGACTGATATATCTACATTTGAATCTGTCGTCAACGATATCGGCTCGACTGATATATCTGGATTTGAATCCGTCGTCAACGATATCGGCTCGACGGATATATCTGGATTTGAATCGATCGACGAACGATCGAGATTACTTGAGATCGGATTAGCCTCACTATCGATCGATTCACCAGAATCGCCGATATCAATGCCCAATTTATGCCCCAATTTTTCGGCACAATTTAGTAACCATTGAATTTTTCCGGCTGAGTTTGGATCGTTTTGCTCGCTGACGATCTGAGCCATTGCGAGTAATGTCATCACCAACTCTTCATCTACCAATTCGGCATGGGTATCGAGAATCTGCTCTTCTCGATCGGGCGCAGATTCTAGTAGTGTATGAACTAGTTTAATTCGGGCAATTTGAGGATCTTCTTCGGGGGTAGGGATGGGATCCGCTGTTGATGGATCCGATTTTGCTGCGCTCAAAGCTAACCTGTCGATACTTGAATCGTTGTCTGCGTTTCTGGGGGCTAGAATCCCATCGTAGCTGGCGATCGCCGCCTGTAAATGCGATCGAGCGATCGTCGATTCAGCAGGGAAATCTGCATCTGTATAAACTGATAATGCCCGTTGGTATCCACCAATGGCTATTTCCAAATTCGCCAATCGCTCCGCTGGAGTCTCGCCGTCAATTCGATACTGATAAGCAGTGGCTCGGTTACTTTCTGTCGCTGCCCATTCGATCGGGAAGTCTGCCTTATTTCTCACCAATAAAGCGCGATCGTATCCAGCAATTGCTTCTGTCAAATTCTCCCGTCGATCGCCTTCAATCCTCTCTGAGTAAGCATTTGCCCGATTGTATTGAGTCATCGCCCAATCGATCGGATCCTGCTCCTGGCTTCTCTCTAATAGAGCCAGATCGTAACCCCGAATCGCCACTTCCAGATTTTCGCGCCTGTCGCCCTCAATCCTTTCGGAATAAGCAATCGCTCGATTGTTTTGAGTTGTCGCCCATTGGCGCGGGAATTGCTCTCTGGTGTAGACGAGTAGAGCCGCCTCATAACCACCAATCGCCACTTCCAGATTTTCCCGTCTGTCGCCCTCGATCCGATTTTTGTACGCAATCGCCCGATTATTTTGGGTTCTCGCCCAATCGATGGGGAATTTGGCGCGGCTTCTTTCGAGTAGAGCCGCCTCATAACCAGCGATGGCTACTTCTAGATTTTCCCGTCTATCGCCCTCGATCCGATTTTTGTAAGCAACTGCCCGATTATTTTGAGTTGTCGCCCAATCGATGGGGAATTTTCTGCGGGTATAAACTAGTAGGGCGCGATCGTAACAGACGATCGATATCTCCAGATTAACAGAGAGGTTACCTCTGGGAAATTGACTGATATCTACCGCCAAACTATTACAGTCTGAGGCGATCGCCGCTTGGGTTTTATCATCTTTGAATCGATCGAACAATTCATCGATAAATTCTGGCAGTAGGCTCACAAATGTTCGATCTAGCTCAACAAGATGTTTGTCCAAAAATTCATGGACGATTTTCTCATCGCCTTCACTATTCCGCACTACTTGGAATAGATCTAGAAATAAATGTCGATCGTCTTCACGACTTCGATTTGAATCGATTTGGAGATCTGGATCTACTTTGACTGCATAGCTTCCTGTCGGGCGAGGTGCTTTTACTAGACTAAATACTGGTGTTGAATCTTCGGGAGATTCGACTTCGATTCGCTCGGCATTACTTTCGATTAGAGTTGTCTGATAGCTGGCAATAGCTGCTGTCAAATTGGCTTGATTTGCTGCCCAAGCGATCGGTGATTTGTGCCGATCGTAAACTGACAATGCTCGCTCGTATCCAGCTATTGCCGCTTGCAAATTCATCAGTCGATCGCCCTCAATCCGCTCTCGATAAGCAGTGGCTCGATTACTTTCAGTTACCGCCCAGGCGATCGGAAATTGCTGTTTATTCCGCACTAATAGGGCACCATCACAACAGGCGATCGCCAACTCTAGATTAATCGATCGGTTACCTTTGGTAAATTGGGTCAGTTCGATCGCCAAACTATTCAAGTATGAGGCGATCCGCACAGTTGTCTCACTATCTTTGAATTGAGTGAATAATCTTTCTATAAATCTAGGGAAGAAGGCTAAAAATGTTTGATCTAGATATATGTGCTGTCTATTTAATAACTTTTTAACTATTTTCTCTTCATGGCTACTACGGGCGACGGCTTGCAATAGTTTTAGACAAACTTGCCAGTAATCATCTTCATCTTGCTGGAAATGAGTGTTTTGATCTTGTTTGGGCGAGAAAATTCGTGCCTCCAATTCTGTGCATAGTTTCTGCTGCGTTGGATCGATCTGGGCATGTTCTCGCGCTGTTAATATAGCCTGATAATCGGCGATTGCTAGCTCTAGATTCTCTTGCGTCGTATCCCACTCGACAGGAAATTCTGCTTCTGTATAAACGAGTAAAGTTTGCTCATATCCGGCAATTGCGATCTGCAAATTCGACTCTCGATCTCCTTCAAGCCGATCTTTATAAGCCGTCGCTCGATTGTGTTGAGTTGTTGCCCAATCTCGTGGGAATTTCTCCTGACTATATTCTTGCAGAGCCGCATCATAACCTTGAATTGCTTCTTCCAAGTTGGCTCGTCTTTCGCCTTCAATTCTCTCACTATAAGCAGTGGCTCGATTATTGTGAGTTGTCGCCCAATCTAGAGGGAATTTTTCGTGAGTATGAACTACCAAAGCTCGATCGTAACAGGCGATCGATAGTTCCAAATTCACCCGTCTTTCCCCTCTAGGGAATGATTGAAATTCATTGCCCAAATTTCCCAAGGTTAATGCAATGAAAGATTTCCATTCCCGATCTTCTTGTCGATCCAATAACATCTCTGCTTGGCGGATAAAAACAGGGATAAAATTCTCATTGAGACAAATAATATGATCGTCGAGAAAATCAGCTACTAGTTCTCCATTCTCTCTAGTATCCACAACTGTTTGCAATAGATCCATGAAGAAGTTTTCATAATCCTCCCGATTCATATTTGCTCGATCCCTAATATTCAACGTACTCTGACGACAGGCGATCGATAGCTGAAGATTGATCGATCTATCCCCCCGTGGAAACCGATCTAAATCGATCGCAAAATTGTATAGAAGCTGCCCGATCGCCGATTGCCGATCGATATCCTTTTCCTGCGCCAATAACCCATTAACTAAAGCGGGGAAAATCTCGACTAAGTTTTTATTGAGATACGCCAGATGTTCGTCCAAAAATTCATGGACAATTTTATAATCTCCTTCACTATTAGCAACTCTATACAAGAGCGCGAGTGAAAACTTTTCATAATCTTCCCGATCGAGAGTTGCAGTAGCTTTCATGTCAAGATCCAATTTTTGCACTAATTCTTCGGCAAAGTTTGCCAACCATTCGATCGAGGGGATTAACTCTGGATCGTTTTCTGCTCTGAGCAAGTCAGCCGCATCTAGCAATGCTTTGACTAGCCCCTCATCCACCAGATCGGGGTTGGCATCCAAAACCCGATCTTCAGTATTCTGAGGGCATTCTAACAGTGTTTCGACTAATGTTAAGTATGCTGCTGCACGAACTTGTGTGGGAGCTTGCAATTTCTGCTCCAATTCTGCGGCAAAATGCGTCAACCATTCGATCGAGGATGCTTGCTCTGGATCGTTTTCTGCTTCGAGCCTATTAGCTTCATCCAGCAATGCTTTGACTAGCCCCTCATCCACCAATTCAGGATTCGCATCCAAAACCCGATCTTCTTGATGCTGAGGGCATTCTAAAAGGTTGTGAATTAATGTTTGATATGCTACTTGACGAGCTGCTTTGGGCGCAGACAATTTTGGCTCCAATTCTTTGGCAAAGTCTACCAACCATTCGATCGACGATACTCGCTCTGGATTGTTTTCTAATTTGAGCCTAGTAGCTTCATCTAACAGTGCCTTGACTAGCCCCTCATCCACCAATCCAGGATTTGCATCCAAAACCCGATCCTCTTGATGCTGAGGGCATTCTAAGAGGGTTTGAACTAGCTCTAAATAAGCTGCTTGTCGATCTTCGGTGGGTTGAGACATGGGGGCTGTGTCGGTGAAGAATTGTTGCCTATAGGAAATTAAACCCCAAATCGGATTGTAACGCTGTCAATAGCATTACTTTCTATTTATTTGTTCAGGGGTGAGGGGTGAGGGGTGGGGGGTGAGGGGGTGAGGGGCGGGTTTATGCTAGGGATGACAATTTTACTAGAAACTCATTCAAACCCGCCCTCCTCACTAGAGATGTAAGGAAGGTGAACTTCAAACAAAGCCCTCCCCACCTGGGATGTAGGTGAATCCACAATCCACAATCCCCCCAGATCCTCTACCCGATCCTCCAATATCGATCGGTTGGTGTTGTGACTGTCTGTAGCCCAAATCTTCGCTCTGGCGATGTATTAGAATACAGTAATTCATTCATGTCAGCCAAGACATCCCGATCGGCAGTAAAATATCCATGTCCAAATAAACTTAGATCTGTATTGCCCACATTTACTGTGTCGATGCCTGGTACGATTTCATTCGGCGAGAGCACCCTCACATGAGGGTGTTGACGATGAATCCACTCAGAGGTACCCAAAGCTCTATCTGGAGCTGAAAGATACAGCGTAGTTCGATCGGCGATGCTCTCAAATCTAGGAGCTAAATCCCGCAATACACTAGGATCTTCATCCGGTGCCGCCAGAAAAATTTGCCCGAAAGGTAGTTGATGTTGCCCCTGAAATTGAGTATTGATGCGCTGGAGCGATCGCAATAAGCCCCGATTTCCCATACTGTGGGCGATAATATGTACCCGCTCGGCATGAGATTGAGCCGCAAAATCAGTTAGGAATTGGGCGAGCTGATTTTCACTCGCCAGGATGCTTGCCTCATCCGCCATGTAGTCGCCTAATCTCGCTTTCGACGGCCAACTGTAAAAGGCTGTCATCCCTGGTATATCTAAATCGCAGCCGATTTGAGCCGCACAATTAGCCGCCGCATTAAAGCTGACATTGTAGCCATGAATAAAGACTAACGCCATCCGCTCTCGCTCATTTCTTTGGGCTAGGGTAGCTTGCACATTTGCCCAAAAATCTCCCGCCGCCATCTGTTTGAGGCTATTTCGATCCTCGTAACCCTTTTCGCGCAGATTCGATCCAGTCGAGCTAATTTGATGGTATCTTGAGACGATCGCCTCACACCTACCATAATGGATTCGATCGTCTAGATCTCCAGAAAATCCTTTGGTCAGATCGTTGATGTCGATCGGTTTGCGATTGGTACCATACCACAGGGGATACCTAATTGCCGTTGGAGCAACGGGTGACTGTTTCAGACTCCGAACAACTTTGGCTAGAGACTTGTCTGGCGGATTGAGTAGGGTTCGATCGCAGGTAATAAAGCACGGTAAATCCACATCGACTAATTCTGTCGATCTCACTTGGGCGCGTCCCAATTCAAAAGCTTTATAATACCCTTTTCCTGTCCCCAATCCGCGATAAAATTCGCTCGTAAATGTTGCTGTCGTCAGATCGTCGATTTCTTCATCGATGCCGATCGTACAGGGAATATACTCGATCAGTGCATCTGCCATTTTCACGGAAAAACAACTATTGAGCAACACGCACTCAACTTGTTGTTCGACAGATGTAAATAACTCGATCAGCGTTGCCGCTGTAACTGGCTCTAGCTCTTGGCGATCGTTTTCCAACAGGATCTCACCTGTGGCACTACCATGTCCAACCACATGAATTATAGCAGGTCGATACTTGGATAGATACCCAGCTAAGTCTTCAATTTTAGACCCTTGCTCAATTTGCACGATATAGTTTTTGCCATATCGCCCCTGCTGCAATTGTCGCTCGATCGTTGCCGCCTCTTGCTCCAATTCAAACCGAGCGGTACCTCTAGGATTCGCCGCTAGCACCAGAATGCATTTTTCCACTGCTTTCACTTCCATTGCGTTTTTGCGATGTATCGATCCAGTTTCAGTTCAAACGCCTGATTTGTAAAGTAAATACATCACTAAATTCTCAAAAGTATCGATCTAGGCGCGCGCAATCGCTGTAAATTGAAATACCCCCGACTTCTTGGATAAGTCAGGGGTATCTATATACTAAGTGCGGATAAAAGGAATCGAACCTTCACTTCTTGCGAAACCAGAACCTAAATCTGGCGCGTCTACCAATTCCGCCATATCCGCATAC
>JANMEL010000003.1:0-7438 GCA_031376885.1 Chamaesiphon sp. OTE_70b_metabat_96
GTGGTTTGGGTAACGATACGATGACTGGCGGTTTGGGCAACGATACCTACATTGTTGATAGTATTGGTGATGATGTCATCGAAACATCTACTTTAGCCACCGAGATTGATACAGTTCAAGCCTCGATTAGCTATACCCTAGATCCTAACGTTGAAAACCTCACTCTAACTGGTACCGCCGCAATTAACGGAACTGGTAACACCCTCAATAACGTCATTACTGGAAACACCAATAATAATAGTCTGGCTGGTGGTGCTGGTACTGATACTCTGACTGGTGGTGGTGGAAGTGATAAATTTGTCTTCGGTGGTACACCAATTCCTACGAATACAACTGTAACAACACTATTGGGTTTAGATGTTATTACTGACTTTGCACCTACTGTAGATAAGTTAGTCTTGAGTCAGATTACTTTCAGTGGCATAAAAGTTGATGCCAATGGTGCCATCATGAACTTTATTACTGTTGCCACTGATGATTTAGTTGCTGCTGCAAAAGGCGTAATTGTTTACAGTCAAAGCACTGGAACTCTATTCTACAAACCAGAAAAATGTCGCCCAGAGTTGGGAACTTCAGGTGGGGCATTTGCCACTTTACAAGGCAAACCAATCCTATCGGCTAGCGAGATTCAAGTAGTTGATACTTTTGCTGTCAATGCTGCTGGTGGTGTTGGGAATCAAACCTTTGAGGTTGGGATTGGGAATAATTCTTTTGCTGGTAGCATTGGTAATGATACTTATCTCATCGATGCAGATGTTGCTACTGGTATTCATACTATTAATGAAAATGTCACTGAAGGCAGTTTTGATGGTGGTGTTGATACTCTGAACTTCTCGAATAGTTCTGTCGCTATTAAGGTCGATTTGGGATTGACTACTCAGTTTGTTGCGCCTAATGTCCAGTTAGTACTTCCACTATTAACTTTAGAGAATGTTTCTGGCGGTAGCGGTGCCGATGAATTTACTGGTAATTCCCAAAACAATGGTTTTATGGGTGGTGCTGGTGAAGATAAATTTATCTTTAGCACTGGTTCTATTACTAATGCTCCTGTATCGACGTTGTTTGGTGTAGATGTTCTGGTTGATTTTACTGATGGAGATAAACTAATCCTAGATAGTCGCAATTTCACTGGTTTGACTGTCAATGAGAGCAGTGGTGAGGTTAATTTTGCCCTTGTAGCTAATGATAGTTTGGTCGATAGCAGTACTGCACAGGTCGTCTATAGTGCAGCTACTCAGAAGATCTTCTTCAACCAAAATGGTAGTGCAAGTGGATTGGGAGCTAATGGTGGTTTATTTGCAATCATTTGCAATCCTTATGAGCTAAAAGTAACTGACATCCAAGATCCTAACTTTGACTACGGTGGTGAGATTATCGGTTAAAATCTGCTCGCTCGCTTTGGGGGTATTTACTCCAGGTCGTTAAATCTTGAATAGCTAATAGAGGGAATATAGCGATCGCTATGTTCCTTCTTTTTTTGCCATAACTCACCAAAAGTTAAGTCTCTCGAATTGATGGTATTAGTATTGCTGAATCTGGGTATCATAGGTCAATATGCTATACGATCGATCGTCGGCTATCACAGCTTATGGTTCTATTTTATGCTTATATAGCAATAGTCACATCAGCCAAACCACTCTAGATCTGAGTCGGGGTATGCGGATGTTCGATCGTCAGCTATGATTATGATGGGGGAAAGCTCCGCGCCATAGTCCGGCTGTTCTGACTGCTATATCAACGTATACTTAGACTCGATCGATCTAAAGACATCGACTTTTCTCTGGACTCAATCATTATTGGATATTCTCTCATGAATCCCACAACACAAGTTTCAATACTTAAATCATTAGTTACGACCAAAGAAATACTCAAGCAATTTGTCGATCGGTCTGATTTTCAAGGACAGCTTGAGCTAGCATTTGGTGACGAGTTTGATGCCAACATTGCGCTAGGTATCGCTGCTAGTATCAAAGCAGATGATTTTAGTCAAATCCTGCCTACTACAGAGTTAGAAATTAATAACTTTGCTCTTGATTTGAGTGATGATGAATCTCTCGATCGAGACTCATCTAATTCAGATCCGATCGTCAATTTATTGCTCCAAGAAGTCGGACGTAAATTCGACTTTCTACTTACTGCAACAGTCGATAGTTCTGAAACATTTGCCGCCATTGTTCAAGGTACAGCTCAGTCAGCCGCCGTCGAACAACTACCAGCCGCAGATGATACCAGCTCAAAAATTGGTGTTCAACAAGCAATAGCACGCCCAATTTGGTACAATCCTGATTTTAATCCAGAATCTGATATCACCACTGACGATACTAATCCAGTCTCTGAGAGCGTGGTTAGTGAGATCGAACAACCATTCCAAACGCTACCAGCAATCTGGTACAATCCTGACCTGGATTCCAATACTCAAGATATCGTTGGTTACGATGAATCTTACATCGTTATCGATTATGCTGCTCCCATCGTAGAGAGCGAAGTTGTGGCGATCGACGGTGAAGAATCAGTCGTATTCACCAAGCCCCTATGGTACGATCCTGAAGCTAATATTAGTGTTCCCAAAGATGAATTTTACACGCCGCTTGAGTATGAAAATCCCGTCGTAGAGAGCGAAGTTGGTTCGATCGAAAGCGAACAACCAGTCGTAATCGGCAAGCCATTCTTCTACGATCCTCAAGCCGATCTTAGTACTCAAGATCCCGTTGCTTATGATGAATCTTTCATTGCTACCGATCTAGTCTTTGATAACGTAATTATCGATATCGATGGCGGACAGACACTCCAGATATTACCAGCCATCTGGTACAATCCTGACCTAGATTCTAATACTCAGGATACCGTTGTTGATGAAGAATCTTACACTACTATTGAGTATGGCAATCCAATAGTTGATAGCGAAGTTACTGTCATTGAAGGCGAACAACCAGTCGTAATCGGCAAGCCATTCTTCTACGATCCTCAAGCTGATATTAGGACTGATGATACCATTCCTGAAGATGGATCTTACATCGCTACTGAATCTTATCCGATCGTTGGTGGTGTTGATTCGATCCCCCCTGAAAAACCAGTCCAAATGATATCAGCAATCTGGTACAATCCTGAACTAGATTCCAATACTCAAGATATCGTTGGTTACGATGAACCTTACGCCGTTATCGATCGTGCTGCTCCAATTGTAGAGAGCGAAGTTATTGCGATCGACGGTGAAGAACCAGTAGTATTCACCAAACCATTATGGTACGATCCTAAAGCTGATATTAGTACTGATGATACCGTTCCTAACGAAGAATCTTACACTAGTATTGCCTATCCTGTTGTCTACGAAGAATCTTACACTGGTGAGATCGCTCCTGACGATCTATCTTACAGCGATCCGATCGAAGGCACCTCAACCACAAGAGTCATGCAAGGTAGCAATATCGAGGGTATCGATGTACCTAAGTTTGATGAGAGCGACAGTACCTTCACTGATGAGGATCTAAATGTTTCTCAAGATTTTTGTTGCGTTCTACCAGTATTCGATCTAGAGTACATTATCGATGACTCTGGTTATACAGGCGGCACCAAATTTGTCTTTGGAGCTGAAGATATTTCTATGAATACGGCTCAAGCCTTATTACTAGCTACCCCAATTACCCTAGAATTCACCACTGGCGTAGACAAATTATTGTTGAGTCAGTCAACTTTCAGTAGCATTTATACTAATGATGACGGTGGGATTTCCAGTTTTGCTAATGTCGCTGACGATAGTTTAGTCGATATGAATGATGCTGAGATCGTCTACAGTCAATCTACTGGTAAACTGTTCTACAATCAAAACGGTAGTCAAATCGGCTTGGGTGACGGCGGCGGACAATTTGCCACCCTGTCGGGTTCATCTGCGCTCACTGCTGGTGATTTTGATGTCTTATTAGATCTAGCTACTTGCTAAACTAGATCGGCTGATATATAGCGATCCTAAATGAGAATCTAGATCTTTATTTTCCTATCTCTGCGCCCTCTGCGTCTCTGCGGTTAAAAAATCTTGAAAATCATTTAGGATCCCTATATATCCCTGACTTCTTGCAAGAAGTCGGGGATATTGTGTTCGATAGATCTTTAGTTCCCCCCTATTCCCTATCCTTGACAGTTTTGAGTTCCCAAGTTCGATCGACAGTAAGATCTAAGATAGAGTCGTGATAATCACTCAAACTTTGTCGATGTCCTACGCTCAAAAATGTCATACCAGTTGATTTTAATTGCTGATATAAGTGTTTTTCATTCTGTGGATCTAGGGCACTAGTTGCCTCATCCAAAATAGCATAACTAGGTTTATTTACCAGTAATCTCCCAAAAATTAGTCGTTGTTGTTCGCCCAATGATAAAACTTCAGACCAATTTCGTTCCACATCAAATCCACCATACTGTTGTTCCAACTCTGGTAAATTCACCTGAATCAAAATTTCTCTGAGCTGGGAATCTTCAATTTCTAGATTCAAATGTGGATACAATAATTGGTCGCGCAATGTACCCAAAACCATATAAGGTCGTTGAGGTAAAAATAGCATCTGCTCCAATGGTGGTCGCAAAATTGTTCCCTTACCTGCATCCCACAATCCAACGATCGATCTCAATAATGAACTTTTTCCACATCCACTCGGCCCCCTGACTAATAATCCCTCACCTGTAGGGATTTTTATCGACAAATTTTCCACCAAAATCCGTTGACGATTTGGTGTTTGTAGCGTCATATTATCGATCGCCAAACACTCAGCAGTTTGAGTAGTAATAGTTGTCTGTTCGCCCTCTTCCACCTGTTCTACAACTAAACCATCTGATGATAAAGATTCCAAAAAAGTGTATAATCGTTCCACTCCCGCCCCAAAAGTAGCCAAAGATTGAAACCGCGACACAATCAGATTGAGTGAGAAAAAGACCCGAATAAATGCTCCCTGAGCCTCCGTAACTTTCCCAACTTCCAACTCACCCGCAAAAATACCTGGAGCGACTACAATCGCTGGCAAAATAAACGGAATAAATTCATAAGCATTCGTCAAAATATTCAGATTCAATTCCCAGAAAATTAGCCGTTTGAAATTGTCAACAGCTTCCACAAATCGACCCTTAATTCGATCGGCCTCATACTCCTCACCCTGATAAAAAGCGATCGCCTCAGCATTTTCTCGCACCCGCACCAAACTAAACCGAAAATTTGCCTCCTTCTTGATCTGCTCGAAATTCAGTCTCATCAGTGGCCGCCCAAATACCCCCACAGTCATCAAAGTCCCGATCGAGGCATAAACTACCAAAAACAAGATTAACGGCTGGGAAATGCCCCACAAGACGCTACTGAAGGCCGCGATCGCCAGCAGCGAATCAACCACCGCCAACAGCAAATTTAACGACTCTTGAGTAAAGCTTTTGACATCTTCCGTAATTCGTCGATCGGGGTTATCGATATTGTCATCATGATTGATATGATAAAACGATCGACCCTGAAAGTATCGATCGATCAGATTGTCCGTCAACCATTGTCGCCAATCTAACGCCAACCTGTCGCGAACATATACATACCCTGCATACAGCGGTGCATACACAACCAGCGTTGCCGCAAAAATACCGATCGTCTGCCAAAATCTGATTTCATCACGGGCAGATAATGAGGAGATTAATTCGCCGCGTTTATTATTGAGCAACACGCTCAATCCGGTGTATCCCAAAGATAATAAGATAACTAATAATAGCAGTCCCCGCGCCCGCCACTTTCGATCGCTCGACCAATAAGTTTTGGCGATCGACCAAAACTGTTTAAATATACTTAGATTAAATCTTTCCATGCTTCAGGGTTAAGGGTTCAAGGTTAAGGGTTCAGGGTTCAGGGTTCAGGGTTCAGGGATTTTGCGATTCTCTCAAAAACATCCGCGTCTCACACACCAACAAATCTGCCGTAAGACCACCCCACCGTCTCAAATCACCTATGCTTTGAGGGGGGGTTTGGGGGGGGGACACTCCCCCACCCAATGGGGGGTCTGGGGGTCAGAACCCCCAGATCAGGGTTCTGTCCTCACTAATAACAATCGCAATCCACAAGTATTTATCATTTACCGCTCCGCTTAGTACAAACACTCACCTTAACAGGGGTAGGGTATACGTATAAAAAATAACTTTTCAAACAGCCTCTCAGGAGTTTTGCACCTTACGATCGAATCTACCTGACCCCTCACCCCTAAACCTCATTGTTACATTTTTGCCCTAGTTCGACCTGAGTTATATTGGATAAAGTGATTTCAGCGATCGATCTCATGGCATCTTCAGTAAAAAACGCCTGATGTCCAGTAATAATTACATTAGGGAAAGTTAGCAATCTAGCAAAAGTATCATCTTGGAGAATTTGCGCCGATCGATCCTCAAAGAATAGAGCCGATTCTCTCTCATATACATCGATACCCAATCCACCAATGTGTCCAGATTTGAGCGCGGTAATCATTGCATTTGTATCGATTAATGCACCTCGACTAGTATTAATTAAGATTGCCTCAGACTTCACCATGGCGATCGTCTTATCATCAATTAAATGATGAGTTTCTGGAGTCAAAGGACAGTGGAGCGTGATAATATCCGAATGTGCGAGTAGATAGGGTAGCTCCACATATTCGACCCCGATCGATTCACATTGCGGATTTCGGTAACTATCATAGCCAAGAACTTTGCAGCCAAAACCCGTCATGATTTTAGCAACTACCGCACCAATTCTACCCGTACCAACAATACCGATCGTCCTGCCATTTAGATCGAATCCCAACAATCCTTCTAACGCAAAGTTTCCCTCACGCACGCGATTATAGGCTCGATGCAACTTACGATTGAGCGTCAACATCAACCCTACCGCATGTTCCGCCACAGCATGGGGAGAATAAGCTGGAACTCTAACTATTTTGATACCCAGGCTTTTGGCTGTTTCTACATCGACATTATTATAACCCGCACAACGCAAAGCAATTAGCCTCACCCCATTACTCGCCAACACCTCCAACGTAGGTCGATCGATTTCATCATTGACAAACGCGCAAATCGCCGTCACATCTATAGCAAGTGAGGCAGTATGACGATTCAACAGTGGTTCCAAAAAAGTCAGATCGTGATAATGCAGCTCATTAGCGACTGTAAAAAACCGTCGATCGTATGACTTGGTGCTGAAAATAGAAACCTTCATAAATATCCTCCATGTGGACGAATTCTAGCGATCGAACTCAGGTTCGGATCTTAATCCATCTCACCCCAGATACATACCCCAATACGATCGTTCTATCACAATCCGATTTTCCCTATTCCCTACCCATGTTAAGGCGACTATTTGTACTAAGCAAAAGCGGTAAATGACAAATACTGGTGGGTGCCGATTGTTACTTGTGAGGGCAGAACCCGGATCTGGGGGTTCTGACCCCCAGACCCC
>JANMEL010000018.1:0-10751 GCA_031376885.1 Chamaesiphon sp. OTE_70b_metabat_96
CTGGTTTGAGGCGGTGGGGTGGGTTTACGGCAGATTTGTTGGTGTGTGGGATGCGGATGTTTTTGAAAAAATCGGCAAACCGTCTCCAGAAAACTTGTGTGTACACCGTCTATTCATTAAGAATAAAGCTAAAGAATTTGGAGTCTTTAGTCGATCGATTGTCGATCTCCCACAAATATATATTCCGAACTATCTACTCTCGATTCGATCGGCAGTATCTAAACAGACTGTACTTTAGTGTACAAAATGTTTAAATACATCTAAAAAGCGATAGATATCGATCGATGGAATTCATAAGTCTTGACAGTGCTCGACATATGTTTAGTATGTGCAAAACATATGTCGAACCTTTGCCTAGACTCTGCTTAATCTTTAGACAACATGTCTTTGACCACTGAATTAATTATTCATGGGTGATAGCAAAAGATCTAAATCAGGGCAGAATAAGATTGACTCATAAGACACTTGTATGTATTCAATTGTTTATTCTTAGAGTCTTTGCGAATACTTCTGAGGATGTGCTTGGACAATTTTTGTGTATTTGAATAGTTTAAAAGGAATACAATATAATTATGGGAACCGAACGAGCAAAAAGTTTGATTAATATTAGTTTTTTGGTAACTAATCCACAGGAAGCCAGAATTGCTAATTATCTAAAATTTGTTAAGGAAAATGTAGGAATTGAGATTAAACCCCAAATCATTAGAGCAGTAGCAGCTTTTTTTGATACCTATGCTATCGGTGAAGATACGAATAGTTCGCCCCAACAAATCGAAGAAGCATTCATCAATTCATTGAATGCTTTGTCCAGTGAAATGAGCAATCTCAACGCCTATTGTCGAATTCGGCATGGGATTGATGTTGGCCCTAAGACATGGAAAAGATTTGGATTATTAGCACCGACTACGCTATTTTATGATGAGTCCACTTTGGACAATTCATCGCCACCGATCGATACTTCTAGCCTCGATCGAACCCCTCTAGAACAATATTCAAGGCTGGAACCAAATGACAATCGATAAAATCGTTGCGAATAATTAACCGATCGGCACAAAGCATTCATCCTCAAAAAAGATCGGCGTAGTTGCAATTGAAGAATTGCCTCTACCCCGATCTTTTGTGTTAAAACCCACATTCCGCACTATCGCCAAAGGCGTTCGCGCAGCGTCTGCCTTAGCAGAGGCTACGCCAACGAGAAAGTATTGTCCAAATCTAGCAGTTTCCGCTCTAGAGACGACACGAATTGCGGCTTTTCTAGCTTCTTCCCTCACCCCTCACCCCTCACCCCCAAACACTAGAATTTTCGAGTGAATTCTATGAAGTGCGGAATGTGGGTTAAAATTGGCTTAGATTCCGGTATGTCCGAATCCGCCTTTTCGTTCGCCAACGGTAGTTAATTCGGTGACGATCGATTCTTGAGCGATACATGCCTCGATATACATCACTTGAGCGATTCGCGCCCCATGACTAAATAGGTGTAAATCTCGCCCATGATTGACTAAGCCGATGCCTACCCAATCTGGGTAATGTTCGTCTACAATGCCTGGTGAATTGATGACTGTGATGCCATATTTACACGCCAATCCACTTCTAGCGCAGACTAACATGGTGGCAATTTTATCTGGTCGATCGGTACTCAATCCAACTTTAAAGCCTGCATTGACGATCTTTTGTTCGCCTGGAGCTAGTGCGAAAAATCGCTGTTGTGGTTCGTGTTGATGTAATAGATCTGCTGTCAAATCTCCGTCGATTTTCTGGCCATTGATGTATAATAAACCTTGAGGATAATCTTGCCGGAACACCGTCTCTTTTGCCCGTAGTAATGCTAAAATATCGTCGTCAGGTGCGGGTAGATAAGCTTTGACATCTAGTGCAGCGGTTCGATCGACCGCTCGTTGAGGTCTAAAGTCCGGATCCGCTAATACATATTCAACTGAAATCACGATCGCTCTCATCCACACTATTTTACAGGTGCCAATTATAGATCGATCGCGAGAATATTTTAGATATCACTACTAATAAAAGTAAAGAAATTATAATAAGATAGCGTATCTTGTCCTCTTGCCATGTCTAACATCACCATCCACCAACTAGAACCAGATCTCAGCCACCGTCTCGAACAACGCGCCGCCCAACATGGACGCACTATCGAAGCTGAGATTAAATCTATTTTGTCCAGCGTATTAAACCCAGAACCATTAGCCCAACTAGATCTTGCTACAGCAATCGATCGCCGTTTCGCAGATATTGGTGAATTTGAACTGCCAGAAACTCCCAGAGATGCCATGAGAACAGATCCAAACTTTGCAGCAGAGTAGTCATGAAGCTCGTTCTCGACACTAATGTATTGTCCGAACTCATGAAGCCCCAAGGCTTAATTACCGTCAAAAGTTGGGTTGGCGCACAATCTAGGGAAAACTTATACATAACCAGCATCACCAAAGCCGAAATCCTCTATGGCATCGCGATCTTACCGGATGGTAAACGCAGTCGGATGTTGAGAGAATCTGCTGAAGCCATGTTCCGCGAAGACTTTGCCCGACAGATGCTTGATTTTGACGATCGAGCAGCAAGCTGTTTCGCAGAAATCGCCGCACATCGGAAGAAAATCGGTAAGCCCCTTGCTCAAGCAGACGGGCAAATAGCCGCGATTTGTCTGGCAAATGATGCCGCGATTGCTACTCGCAATGTTGATGATTTTCTGGATTGTCAAATCGAGATCGTTAATCCCTGGAATCCTTGAAACCTCACCCTGAGTTTTACTGACGGAAAATCGCAATCCGATTGAGCCTGTCGATCGATCGTTCCGAGGCAGTATTGTCACCCCGATCGCGATACAATTTTGCAGCGGTGGTAAAATCGGACACTGCACCCTGAGTATCTTGCAATTCATCCTTGAGAGCTGCTCGACGATCGTATGCTTGGGCAAAATCGGGTTTCAGGGCAATGGCGCGATCGTAATCAGCGATTGCACCCTGGAAGTCATTGAGCTTCTCTTTGACAGCAGCTCTACTCCGATAAGTATCAGCATACTGGGGACGGAGGGCGATCGATCGATCGTAATCAAAGATCGAGCCGTTGAGATCGCCCACAAGTGACTTGTACAATCCCCTAATCGAGTGAGCAAAAGGATCGTAAGGGCGCAGAGCGATACCTAAATTATAATCTTCGATCGCCCCTTGCCAATTGCCCAAAATTCCCTCATTTGAGCCTCGTGAAAGGTAAGCATCGGCAAAGTTGGGTTTAAGGGCGATGGCGCGGCTGTAGTCGGCATTTGCCCCCACTCTGTTGCCCATTTGCTCCTTGCTCAATCCCCGCCGATAATATGCCAGCGCATAATCTGGTTTGAGGGCAATTGCGCGATCGTACTGAGCGATCGCCCCTGGCAGATCGCGCCTGTCGCTTTTATCCATGGCGGTGACTAGCAAATCGTCAGCCGTTACCGACTGGGGAGCCAAATCTGGTAAGTGGTTTCCCAAGGGAATATGAGCAGCTTCCGCCCACTTGACAAATCGACGACTACCAATGCCAGCGGCTAATCCTTGGCGGATCCCCTCGCCATCATAACCGATCGACATTCCCGTCAGACCAATCAATTCGCCCCTAACATTAAATACACCACCACCACTCATTCCTGGTGCAATCTTCTGACATTCGTACATCAAAGAATAACCCTGGCGGAAATGGCGATCGCTATTAGCTTCGATTTCGCCTTCCCCAAAAGTGTACTCTGGCTTCACGCCTGGAAATCCGACGGTATGAATTTGCTCGCCAATTTTCAGCTCTGCGGAGTCGCCGATATTGGCTACCGCATATTTTTTGCGACTAGTAAAAGTTAGTGCGGCTAAATCGACTCCGGTATTCGAGGCGATTTTACCAGTAATTGTATAAATCCGTCCATCGGGAGCGATCGCTTTATAGGTAGTATTATGTTTGACAACATGACCAGTCGTGAGTACTGTATATTGGTCACCTCGTTTGCTGACGATCGTCCCCGTGCCGAGGATACCACCCCCAAAAATCTTGACAGTGACTTGACGAGCTACAGCATCAACTTCTACAGGCGAAAGTGCAAAGGCTCCGTTGGGTGCGAGAATCACAGCTAGCAGTAGACTAGGAAGAATTACGGAATAGCGCATTGAGTTAGAGAATCTGAGGATTGGCAACTAGGAGAATCCAATACTAAATTAGCACCAAAACGGACTAAGTACATACATAATATTGTCTCATTCTCGATATTATGCCCTATGTTAAAGCCGCAGTTGATGATGTGTGCGTCAAACTCATCAAATTTGCTAACTTGTAGACAATTCTCGCGCCGACATTACCATCCCATTGAGCATCGCCAACTTCACACAGATCGAAACCAACGATCTTTCTCCCACTGCGCCCAAGGGTACGAACTAGACAAAAGGCTTGTTCCAATTCTAAGCCTCCAGGGACTGGCGTACCAGTATGAGGGCAAAGTTTCGGATCTAATCCATCGACATCGAAACTAATATAGACGTAATGAGGCAGATGTTCGATCGCCTCGTTACAAATATCTAACCAAGATTTGCCAGCATATAATTTGGCTTGGGTATGGGAATCATAGTAGGTAATAATCCGTCCATTCGATCGATCGATCGTATCTACTTCTACTTGGGAGATATCGCGAATCCCCAACTGAACTAATTTAGAGATCTGGGGAATTTTCATGGCATTAAACATAATCGATGCGTGGGAAAATTCAAACCCTTCATAACCATCGCGTAAATCTGCATGAGCATCGATATGTAAGATCCCAAAGTCGCTATATTCAGTAGCCAAAGCTTGGAGGTATCCCAATGGTACGCTATGATCGCCACCAATTACGGCGACTTGTTTACCTGCTTTAATTGCGGCTAATGTTCGATCGAATAACCATTGATTCATCTCCTGACAAACTTGGTCGATTTCTGCTAGTAGGGGAGTTAGATCTGGCTCAATGCTCAGAGATTTTCCTTGTTCTAATCGATCGATAATAATCGTTGCTTGTTGGCGATAATATTTATTTTTCTCGATTAAATCCCCATCAATGGGGTACATATAAATCCCCTGTCGCCAACCTTGGGGATTGTCGAGATCGTATAAATCTAATTGTGGAGAAGCATCGAGAATCCGTTGCGGTGCAGCGGCGGTACCTGCATTGTAAGATACGGTTACCTCCCAGGGTACGCCAAAGACGATGATATTTGCTGAGTTGCGATCGCATGGCAACCCAAATAAGTTACCATTCACTTGTCCGACACCACTCGGATCGTAGTTATCCAAATTACTCATTAATTTATTCCCCAATCAGATCCGGCAACATCTCATCATATCGTCTTGCTACAATAGAGTGTATATCTGAAGATCGATTCCAACTTCGTTTGCCGCGATTTACGGTCAGTAATTATGACTACCCTACTCACACAGTCTCTGAAGCAACCACCTTCAGTCACCTGGGAAAAGCTCCCGCCAGATTTTGTTTTACCCGATGATCCCGTGGAAAGTAACCTTCAACCGCTTCTCGCCGCAGCTCTACGCGAATCTCTAGATTTGGCTGGCTTAATCCTCGAATCTGTCATCATTGCCACCAATTTTGGCATCTGTGCCACCGTAAATGGTAAAACCGTAGTCAAAGCTCCCGATTGGGTTTATGTCCCTGGGGTGGTTCCTTTTCCAGAAGGTGAAAGTCGTCGCAGCTACACCCCATGCGCTGAGGGCGATAAACCCCTTGTTGTGATGGAGTTTATTTCGGCTACTGAGGGCACTGAATACTCTCACAATCCCCATTATCCTTACGGCAAATGGTACTTTTATGAGCAAATTCTCAGAGTTCCCACCTATGTTATTTTCCATCCTCAACTTCGAGTTTTAGAAATCTATAATTTGGTCGATGGCAAATATCAACTAGATTCACCTGATGAAAATCAACGGTTTTGGATCGAATCTTTAGGTTTATATTTAGGAACTTGGATTGGCAAGAAAGCCGAGTATGATGGCTGCTGGCTCCGGTGGTGGGATAACTATGGAAACTTAGTGCTTTGGGCTGACGAACTTCTACAACAAGAACGCCAACGCACAGAGCAGGAACGCCAACGCACAGAACAGGAACGCCAACGAGCAGAACAATCGGAAGCAAAGAGTATTCGCTTGGCTCAAAAGCTTCAGGCGATGGGGGTAGATCCAGAAGAAATATAACAAATGAATATCCAAATTCGATCGAGTTTGGATGTTTTTTTGCTAATTCTGAATTGGATCGATAACTCGATCGAGAACAAACTATCGATCGACCGCACTAATAATAGATAATGCCACAATCGGCGCGGTAATAGTACGCAGAATATGCCGTCCGAGGGATACTAGTTGAAAGTCGTTTTCTATTGCTAATTGGATTTCTAGATCGGTCCATCCACCTTCGGGGCCGATCGCCACCACAATCGGCGGATCGTCTAGTTGGGTAGATTGGAGACAATTTAGTAGATGGGGATATTCGCCTCGCGCTTCACAGAGATATTTCTGACTGGGATCGGGAAGTTGACCAAATATCGTCTTGAGTGGCTCAGGTTCGGCAATTGTTGGAATATACGTGCGTTCTGATTGTTCGGCGGCTTCTTGGGCAATTTTGCGCCATCTCTGGAGCTTTTGGGGACTGGGTTGGAGGAGGGTTCGATCGCTTAATGCGGGGATAATACTCGTTACGCCAAGTTCGGTGCAGGCGCGAACTATATCGTCGAAGTTATTGCCTTTGGGAAGAGCGCAGATCAGGATAATAGATCGATCGAGCTGCCGATCTGCTATAGTTGTTTCTATAATTTCTGCCGTACCTGTGACAAGTTGACAGACATATAGTTGACCTGTGCCATCGATCGCCTGAAACCTATCGCCGTTTTTGAGCCGAATTACCCTAGTGAGATAGTGCTGTTGTTCGGCGGTGAGGGTAATATTATCGGTATTGATTTGAGCCGGATCGATCGTGATGCGTTGCAATTTTGGTACTGATGTTGAGAATTGTTTGTCTACTTTTGAGCTATCCGCAGGTCGATCGAGAAAAACACCCTCAAAATTATCTATTACCAGATTTCCGCCATACTTAGAACAAATCCTGGTAAAATATCACCACAATCAACTGACATGGGAAATTCTAACACTTCAGTTTCTTTGCCCAAGCGGTAAATTTCCACCTGTTTAGCTTGAGGATTGACGAGTAATCCCAATTTTACGCCCAATCTTTGATATTCCACCATCTTCTTTTGGGTATCGATGAGATTGTCAGTTGTAGAGCGCAACTCGATTACAAAGTCGGGTACAACCGGACAAAATTGTTCGAGAGAAATTCCTGCTAACCGAGACTTTTCAATCCAAGAAACATCTGGAGATAATTTGCCCCCACCAATTGCGGTAAAATCGTAACCACTCGAAGAATCGAATATCTGCCCTAGTTTGGTTTGCTTATTCCAGTACCAGACTTGTCCAAATAATTCCCCATTTCGCTGCCCACTAATTGAAAATGTTGGTGCCATAACTACTAATTCCCCATTCGAGGTTAACTCCAATCTGAGATCGGGATTTTTGAGACATAAATCATCGAACTGTGCTGGAGTAACGACGAGTGTTGTTTCGCTCACATCTAAGAGTAGGGGTTGAGTTTTGATGCGTGATGTAGCAATCGTCATAAAACCTCCAAATGATTTTGTCGAACGGCTTGCCGTCTGCGCCAGCAATCGAATGTACCCAATCCAAATTTTCAACCTGAGCTTTACATTACCAGATTTCCGCCATACTTAGAACAAATCCTGGTAAAATATCACCACAATCAACTGACATCGGAAATTCTAACACTTCAGTTTCTTTGCCCAAGCGATAAATTTCCACCTGTTTAGCTTGAGGATTGACGAGTAATCCCAATTTTACGCCCAACCTTTGATATTCCACCATCTTCTTTTGGGTGTCGATAAGATTGTCAGTTGTAGAGCGCAATTCTATGATAAAGTCAGGCACTACTGGACAAAATTGTTCGAGAGAAATTCCTTCTAACCGAGATTTCTCAATCCAAGAAACATCGGGAGATAATTTGCCCCCACCGATGGCTGTAAAATCATAACCACTCGATGAATCGAATATTTTTCCTAGTTTAGTTTGCTTATTCCAATGACAAACTTGGTAAAATAATTCCCCATTTCGCTGCCCACTAATTGAAAATGTTGGTGCCATAACTACTAACTCTCCATTCGAGGTTAACTCCAATCTGAGATCGGGATTTTTGCGGCACAAATCATCGAACTGTTGAGAGGTAACGTGGAGTGTTGTTTCGCTCACATCTAAGAGTAGCGGTTGAGTTTTGGTGCGTGATCTAGCAATCATCATAAAACCTCCAAACAATTTTGTCGAACGGCTTGCCGTCTGCGCCAGCAATCGGATTTATTAGCTTTAAAAGGGCAAGTTTTGAATGAGGTTTATGGCAACTACTCATTCAAAACCTACCCTCACAGATTAATGTTTGCAGTATTCTCGAATTGATTCTAAACCGACTCGATCGCAAAAGTCACCAAAGCCTTCACCAGTTTTGCGATCTTTTTTGAAGTAGATAAACATGGGTGTGAAAAAGGTTTCGAGATCGTCGATGTGCATTCTGTCGGTGTAGACTTGTGCCAGTCGGGTTTGTGCGGGGCAACCAGCGAGCCATACTTGATAACTTTCGGGGAAGCTACCGACAAAACCGACTTCTGCCATATATGGGCGAGCGCAACCATTCGGGCAACCTGTCATCCGCATCACAAATTGCTCGTCAGCGAGGTCTAATTCGGTCAGGAGGACGCGGAAACGTTCGTTGACGCTGGGCATCACTCGTTCGGATTCGGTGACGGCTAAACCGCAGGTAGGTAGGGCTGGGCAAGCCATCGATAACCGCACGAGGGTGTCGATTTTGGTAGGATCTGGTTCTACGCCGTGGGTGGTGAGGATAGCATCGATCGCGTCTCGATCGGCTGGGCTGATATCATAGATGAGGACGTTTTGATGGGGTGTCACGCGCATTGGCATTTGATACTTGGTGACGAGTTCGCGGAGTGCGGTACGCAATTGTAATTTACCTTCATCTTTGATCCGTCCATTGACGATCGAGATACCCAGAAATAGTTTACCATCACCTTGTTCGTGCCAACCCAAGAAGTCGAGATATTTGAATTCGATGGTTGGGTGGAGCGGTGCGATTTTCTTGCCGAAATATTCTTCAACTTTGGCGGTGAATTTTTCGACACCCCAATCATTAATTAGATATTTCATCCGGGCATGACGGCGGTTGGTGCGATCGCCATAATCACGTTGAGTAGCTACTATAGCTTTCACTAGATCGTAGATATCATCTTTTTCTACATAACCAATTGGATCGGCAATTCTAGCAAATGTTTCTTCTTTATTATGGGTGCGTCCCAATCCACCGCCAGCATAAATATTAAAACCTACTAACTCTTTTTTCTCATTAGTAATCACGACCAAACTCAAATCTTGGGAGAATAGATCGATCGAATTATCGCCTGGTACCGTTACCGCAATTTTAAATTTGCGGGGCAGATATTGCATCCCGTAAATCGGTTCTTCACCCTCAACAAACCCATCCTCTTGACGTGCGGCTTTGGCTGCGGGGGCTTCTTCGCCAGTGATTACCTTTTCCCCATCCAACCAGATATCATAATAAGCTCCAGTTTGAGGCGTGAGTAAATCGGCAACATTGTCGGCATATTCCAGCGCGTACATGTACTCTGGACTATTTTTAAATGGCGCGGGGGGAGCCATCACATTACGGTTTAGATCGCCACAAGCACCGAGAGTAGAGCCGAGATTTTTGACGATGGCGGCGATAGCAGGTTTGAGATTTTTCTTCAAAATACCGTGCATTTGAAAACCCTGGCGGGTGGTGGCGCGGATGGTTTCATTGCCATAATCACTCGCCAATTTATCTAGTGCGAGATACAATTGCGGTGGAATAAATCCGCCAGGATTGCGCGTCCGCAACATCATCTGATAATCTTTCTCTTGACCTTTGGCGCGATTGTCACGATTATCCTGTTGGTAGGAACCATGAAATTTGAGGATCTGAATTGCATCCTCTGTGAAAAAATTGGTGTCTAATAGTAGTTCGCTAGCAACAGGCTCCCGCAAATAGTTGCTGTCTGTCTTTAAGTGTTCTACCTTAGCAAGTTTCTTTGAGATGGGAGTGCTAACCATACTAAATCTAAGGATATTGACAAGTTAATAGTCTATCTATCATAAGACTTTCTGCGAAAGTGAGGGGATAGGGGATAGGGGGTAGGGGATAGGGGATAGGGGATAGGGGATAGGGGATAGGGGGAACTTTGGATGAAAAAAATTCTAAAAGGGGATAGGTGGTTTGTGGAATGATAAAGGTGTGGGAGCGTAATTGATACTCCCCACCGATGAATCCTACCGTGTATACACAAGTCTATTTGAGTTGCTGCGTAGTCTTTTTACCCCTCCCCTTTGCACTCATTGCTCAGATCCGTTGGTATTTCTTGTGCTAATAAAACCCCGATCTGGGGGTTCCGACCCCCAGACCCCCCGTCGGTTGGGGGAGTGTCCCCCCCCCGAACCCCCCCTCAAAGGGTTTGGTTTGAGACGGTGGAGTGGGCTTACGGCAGATTTGTTGGTGTGTGGGATGCGGATGTTGTTGAGAGAATCGCAAAATCCGTCTCAGGAAAACTTGTGTATACACTAAGGTTTGCGAGTGC
>JANMEL010000141.1:0-32653 GCA_031376885.1 Chamaesiphon sp. OTE_70b_metabat_96
CCCCCACTCCCCCACTCCCCATGTCCCTCTGGCAACGCATAACACTTTCAGACATAGCCCCAAATAGATGGATTGATGCTAGTTATCTTCACCGTTGGGTGGGATCTCTACAGGGTTGGCGACAGCAAAGCTTGTTAATTGAATGGGGCGATTGGATTGGGGCAATCTTGACGGGATTAGTCTTTGTCATATCGCCATTTACGCCGTCAGTGTCGTGGCTATCGACAGAGACGATCGGTTTATTATTAGGTGGAGTCGCTGCTTTTTGGGTGTTATTGACGATCGCCGATCATAAACGCGGCGGAGTCACACCCATTCATATCTCCCTGCTAGCACTGTGGGGAATTTCAGCAGTGTCGGCGGGATTGTCGCCCGTGAGAGATGTGGCGATCGGTGGATTGAGCAAATTCAGTCTATATTTGACTTTATTTCTGATGTTGGCACGGCTATGTCGATCGCCACAGATTCGGAGTTGGCTAATTGGACTTTATCTCCACATCGCCCTAGTAGTCAGCGTCTTCGGCGTTCATCAGTCGATCTATGGAGCCAAAGCCTTGGCAACTTGGGTAGATCACGAGTCACCCCTAGCCAAAACCACACGAGCATATAGTTATCTCAACAATCCTAATCTGCTAGCTGGTTATTTATTACCCGCGATCGCCTTTAGTGCGGCGGCATTATTTATCTGGCGTGGGTGGGTACAAAAAACCCTCGCCTTGGTGATGGTCATCGTGAATACCTATTGCTTACTAGTTACTTACTCTCGCGGTGCTTGGGTTGCCTGGATCGTGATGGTGTTTGTCGCGAGTGGTTTAGTTTATTATTGGTTGCAGCCATATTTGCCCAAATTTTGGCGATCTTGGGCACTGCCGATCGGCTTAGGTAGTATCATGGCGGTGTTGGGATTGGCAATTTTAGTCATGCCCAGTTTGCGCGATCGAGTTACCAGTATTTTTGTTGGTAGTGGGGATAGTAGCAACAACTTTCGGATTAACGTATGGACAGCAGTAGAGAAAATGATTCAGAACCGCCCGATATTGGGCTACGGCCCAGGCGATCGCGTGTTCAAGAAGATTTACCCAATTTATCAGGTTAGCCCCCGTTTCAGTGCCCTCAGTGCCTATTCTGTGTTCATGGAAACGATCGTCGAAATCGGGTTTGTCGGGTTTGCTTGTTTCCTATGGTCGTTAGTTGTAATTCTTAACTGTGGTATTTCCGGTTTAGCCAGATTGCGCCAAGATAGAGATATTCAGATTGTATGGTTGATGGCGGCGATCGCCTCAACGATCGGACTGATTTGCCAAGGTTTTACTGATACCGTGTGGTATCGCCCGGAGATCCAAACCCTCTGGTGGTTGGTAGTCGGGATAATTGCTAGTTTTTACCAAGTTATGGAGCGTCAGCACTTCGATGCTTAAATTTTCTTCTATTTTTCCAAAATCGACAAATTTGAATCTATTCTCATTCTTCCCCGGCGCAGAATGGAAACATCCAAATGCTCGACTACAATCAGCCTGGAGTTGGGCGCGAATCGGTTTTGCGATCTTTCCCCTGCTGCCCTCTGTTGGCGCAGTGGCGATCTTCGCTGCATTGGTTCAAACTTGCATCCAATCCTGGCGAGAGATTATCCAACACCGTCTAAATTGGTGCTTCGCTCTACTAGCTCCATGGTTGATTTTAGTCTCGGCATTGAGCTACAACAACCCCGCTTTGAATTATAGTCCTGGCGATGCGTTCTTGGGGTTATTCAATTTTCTACCCTATTTAGTCTTTTTCGCTGCCTACAGCACCCTGATTCAATCACCCCAACAATTGCGCCAGTTAGCCTGGATTTTCCTTCTCCCAGCGATGCCCGTGATGGTAATCGGATTGATGCAAATGACGGGTTTGAGTGGCAGCTTACCGATTCCTGGAATTCCTTCTTCCTCGATTTGGAATATTACCGCTGGTGGTAGCCCTTTAGGGCGGATGTCGTCAGTATTTGTTCATGCGAATCCTTTTGCCGCTTATTTGCAAATGGTGTTTATCTTCGCACTAGGTTTATTGGTAGATACTTGCGATGCTCACGTCAATGGTAGAGAGCGAAAAGTCAATGGTTTATCATTTGCTAGATCTCTCGATCCTGTCTGGAAATCACCAGCCTTTATTTGGACACTATCATCCTTATTTTTGTGTACTGTCTGTCTGATTTTCACTAGTTCTCGCTCTGCTTGGGGTGTCGCAATCTTGAGTAGCTTAGTATTTACCATTTATCAAGGTTGGTACTGGATTTTGGGCGGTGTCACGGCAATCTCAACAATAATTTTGAGTGCTGCATATGCCCCATCACCACTCAAACAACCCTTGAGATCGATCGTGCCCCGTTATTTCTGGGCGAGAATTACCGACGAAATGTATCCCGATCGAGCAGAATCAATCACTCGTGTATCCCAATGGAAATTCGCCTGGAAGTTGACTCAAGATCGACCGATTACTGGTTGGGGTTTACAAAGTTTTGGCCCTTTATATCAAGAGCAGACTAATGTTTGGTTGGGATATCCACACAACTTACTGTTGATGTTATCATCAAATCTAGGCATTCCGGCGACCCTAGCAATAGTAGCCTTAGTCGGCTGGATTTTTGCCCAAAGTACGATCCTCCTACTCGATTTCCCGATCCAATGGCAATCAGAGCGAACGATATTTTTCACCTTCCTCATTGCTTTTGCTGGGTTCATAATCGTCAACATCGCTGATGTCACCGCATTAGATTTACGTCTGAATACCCACGCTTGGTTAATCTTAGCGAGTCTGTGCGGACTAGTATATCGCGTTCGGTTGCCACGTCAACGGATGCTCAGAGCAGGCTAACTCAATTCTCAATTCTCAATTCTCAATTCTCAATTCTCAATTCCCAACCCCCCCCGATTCTCGCGCCCCGATTTCCCAATCCCCATCCCACAACCTCTATTCCTGGTGAATAGTCAACCTCAACCTCAAACATACTATGCTCGATTGGGCGTTCATCCTAGCGCGTCGGCGATCGAAATTCGTCGCGCCTATCGGGATTTGAGCAAAAAATATCATCCCGATACCACCACCTTATCCCCAGCGATCGCCACGATCGAATTTCAAGCCCTAAATGAAGCCTACAAAGCCCTCAGCAACCCCGAACGCCGATTGGCATACGATTCGACGATCGGTTACTCACGAGTCCATGTAGCCCAACCTCTGCCCCAATTTCGATCGATCCCAAATCGCCCAGACAATTATCGCCCTTCAGCCTATCTCGACGCGATCGATCGTCCCCTTTCCGGTGGTGAAATCTTTGCTATTCTCATGTTGGGTACAATATTTATCGGCTGCTTTATACTGGCAATTGCGATCGGCATTGCTAGAGGTGAACTGTGATTGGATCGAAGATTCAGACTCCTAGTGGAGAGGGCGGGTTTTGGTTCTAATTGGTTAGTGAAATCGACAGTTGTTTGCTAAACCCGCCCCTACAGATTCTTTGTGTCGATCGACGATTATTTAGCTGCAAAAGCAGTATATTTACCGCCTAAACCTTCAACGATCGTCTTAGTATTAGATACCATCATCTGTTGATAAGTTCCACCTGGGCTACCTATTTCACCCAAACCATCAGCATAAAGTTCTTGTGCTGCAACCTTGACTTTTGCTTCCTGAGCGACATTTTTAATTAACTTTGGATTGAGAGTCAATTCAGCATAGATAGTCGGAATTTTAGTCTTTCTAATTTTGTCTACCAACTCCTTTGTCCTAGCCGCAGTAGGCTTATCTTCCGTACTCAATCCTTCCAAAGCATCAACAGGAATTCCATAAGCTTTAGAATAATAACCTAACGCATCATGAGTAGTGAAAATAATTTTATTACCCGCTGGAATTGTATTAATTTGGGATTTAATCCAAGTATCGAGCTGGGCAATGTCAGTAGTTATTTTCTTGGTATTTTGTTGATATATTGTCGCTTGCGCTGGTACCAATTTTTCTAAACTAGCTCCAATTGTTTCGGCGATTTTGACTCCATTTTGGGCATTATGCCAAACGTGAGGATCTGTGGTACTTTTACCATCTTCTTCAAATTGTTGAGGCTGAGGTACTGCAATTTCATTGACGGCTACTTTTGGCGCGGGATTTGACGATCCTTTAATTGCTTTGATTAATTCTGGCTCGAAATCATAGCCCCCATACAGCAACAATTTAGCATCCTCGATCGATTGTCTAGCTTCAGGCGTAATTTTGTATACATGAGGATCGCTACCAGGAGCTAATAAACAAACTACATTAACAGTAGTAGCCGCAATTTGTTTGGTAAGATCGCACAATACCGTATTTGTTACCAATACTTTGGGCTTGGCAACTTCAGCCGCAGAATTTGACTCCGCTGGTGGTTTAGCAGCCTCATCAGGTGCTTTGCAACCAGTCAATAGCCCAAACATCAGTAGCAAAGGTAAGAGCTTGGGGTATTGACGATTTGAGCTGGATTTGGCGTTGTCAGGATTGATTTTCATGATGGGGATAGAGTCGATCGCAAGTCGAACGTTAGTACTAAGTTATGGTAAAGACAATTATGATAGAATGAGAATCATTATCGTTTTGTCAAGCTCATCTTATCGGTTCGGTAGCTCGTTGTCAATTGTCGAGGTGCCTAAAGCTGAAATCTAGAGCGATACCCAAACTCACTACAAAAAGCTGATGAATACTCTGGAAAACATCCCAACTTCAACTGTTCCCGTTACAGTCTTGACTGGATATCTAGGCGCAGGAAAAACAACTTTACTCAACCATATCCTCACCCACGAGCGGCTCTCCTCTCTGTAAGGTTATAAGCTTTGCTTATTTGAATGATTGGAGCGGAGCGTAAATCATTTAAATAAGCAAACTAACAGCTTTTCTCTCATCATGTCAAAATTCTTAAATCCATAGCTTTGTCGAAGGATTAATTTAATTCTTGTATTTAAGCCTTCAGTGACTCCACTTGTTGTTCTATTTGTAAAATAATTACAAATTCCTATTAAGTGATTGCTCAAAGTTGCTGCTCCTTTTCTAAATATAATCTTGGCGTATTTCAGCCATTGTTTCATTTTCACAACTGCGCGATTTGACGTAATGTCACTATTGTAAATACTTATGAGTTCTTCCTTTAATTCATGAGCAATTCTCAAAATTGGAGAAGATTGAAGCAATGATTCTAGCTGTTTTTTATCTTCCAAGATCAGTTGTGACTCAGATGTCATTAGCAAATTTTTATTCTTCAATCCTTTTAATCCTAGATTAAGTCGAATTTTATTCAAATCTTTATTAATTAACTTTTGGACGTGAAATCTATCTATTACAATATCCGCATTTGGAAAAACTTCTTTAATCACTTTAGGGAAACCTCCCCACATATCAACACAGACCTCCTGAACTTGCTCACGCATAAAGAGAGGTAGACGTTTTAAAGTTTGAATTGCTTGGGTTCGTTCCATGGGCGGGAAACCCGCCCGGACGAACTCCGCAATATCATCACTTTTGTGTGAATCTATTACTTCTAATAAAGAACTTTTGTCTAGATCTGTGAGAATAGTTACAAAATTACCTTGCCCCTTGGTTCGACTAAACTCATCTAAACTTAATCGCTTAGGCATCCCATGCTCTTGATTTTTTATTTCTATTTGTGCTGACTTAGTGAAGATATTTTGAACTTGTTTGCTGGTTAAATTTTCACTCCGACTCACCTGTTCTACAGTTGATTCTTTTACTCTTGTATAGATATATTGTTTGAATCTTTCGGTGAATGATTGTTTCGCTTCCAGCCATGTTAGTTGCTCACTTATATATTTTTGACACTGACTACAGTAGAATCTGCGTCGGGGAACTTTTAAGTAGACTTCAACTCCACAAATCGATAAATCTCTCACCAAAATATATCTAGTTTGATGGAGGATATCCAAATATTTTTGACAATGAGGGCAGCTAATACCTTCGTTCGTAAGTTGCAAATGTAATGAGTAGAAGTCTGATACTTGTCTAGCACTCAATATTTTAGTTTTTGGCAAATTTAGCAGATTTTCTAGATTTAAAGTCATATTTAAAATAGAGCTACATATAGTTATGATGCTATTTTACCGTATTATTGCGTATTTAAATAATTCAAGACTTGGGGTCAAGAGTGATTGTCTAGCTAGATTCGGCTCTAGTCAATAGTTTGATGGTAGATATAATGCTTATTTGAATAATTTTCGCTACGCTCTAATTATTCAAATAAGCATTATTTATCACTAGAGACAGAGGAGAGCCATAAGTTCGACCATTTAGTGATTGAAACAACTGGTTTGGCAGATCCTGCGCCAGTAATTCAAACCTTCTTTGTGGATGAAGATGTACAACTTCAAACCCATTTAGATGCAGTGGTGACAGTAGTTGATGCCAAGCATATTCAGCTCCATTGGGATGCTGAGGAAGCTCAAGAGCAGATTGCTTTTGCGGATAGAATCTTGATTAACAAAACCGATTTAGTTACCCCAGCAGAACTAGACGAATTGGAACGCAAAATCAGAGGGATGAATGCGATCGCCAAAATTTATCGAACTCAAAATGCCGAAGTAGATATCGATACTATCTTGGGAGTTGGCGGTTTCGATCTCAGTCATGCTTTAGTTATCGATCCAGATTTCTTGGGTGAGGAAGCACACCAACATGATGAATCTGTGGGATCTGTCGCGCTAGTATCATCAGGAGCTATGAATATCGATAAAATCGATGCGTGGTTGAGTAAATTGTTGCCAACTCAAGGTCAAAATATCTTTCGGATGAAAGGAATTCTGAATATTCATCAGCAAGATCGACGATTTGTACTGCAAGGCGTACATATGTTGATGGATGGTAAACCCGATCGAGAATGGCGGGTTGATGAAGAGCGAAAAAATGAATTAGTTTTCATTGGGCGAGATTTGGATGAAGCTCAATTGCGGAAAGATTTTAATAAGTGCTTAGTTGCTACTGTCGGTAGAGGATTCGGTAAAATAAATGTCTAAGCTAAAATCTAGTCGTGTCGCACTAAAATCTTTGTGGCGCGGACAACTCTGTGAATATATTACCTCGATCGCCTGGTCAAAGGACGGGGAAGCCCTGGTTGCTAGTAGTGCCGAGGGAGAAGTTGTTTATTGGCATGGACAAACACTCATCAGCCTATTAGAGCCAACTGGAACGACGATCGATAGTTTGTCTTTTGATGCTAGCGGTCGATATTTGGCGGCTGGGGGGCAGACGGGAGATCTACGAGTATGGGATTGTGCCAACCATCAGCCAAAATTGTTGCTTTCATTGCCACACAAATCGATTTGGATTGATACTCTAAAATGGCATTCCGATCGACCTCATCTGGCATTTGCGATCGGTCGATTTGTCCAGATTTGGGATATGGCAACTAGTGAATTAATTACTACCCTAGATTTCGATTTGTCCACTGTTTTCGATCTAGCATGGCATCCCGCAGGGACTCATTTGGCTGTATCGGGCAATATGGGAGCGCGAATTTGGGACTGTGCGGATTGGGATTCAGAACCAGAATTCATGCCTGCAAATAGTACAATTAAGCATCTAGTTTGGTCGCCTGATGGTGATTTTTTGGCAGGCGCAACACTCGATCGACATCTACTAATTAGTTCGGTTGATGAATTAGCCTCTTCATGGGTAATGAGCGGCTTCCCCGCCCGAATTCAGCAATTAGCATGGATTGATTCACCGGAGCCGACGATCGCGGCAATTAGTGACGATAGCTTGGTTTTGTGGGTACAAGATGGTAAAAAATGGCAGGCGAGCGCGCTCAATTCTCGTCAGGATCTAATCACAGGAATGTCCATTCATCCTACGCGATCGTGGATTGCTACGGCTAGTGTGGATGGTTCGATTTCGATCGTCGATCCGAAATTGGGTGTCATTGGCTCTCTCGATCCTGTCGAGCTAGATTTCACTCAGATAGCTTGGCATCCTCACCGCCAAATATTGGCAACAGGTAGTCAGCAAGGTGAAGTCACGATTTGGGCTTGTGAGGGGCTAGAAGAATCGATCGGTGAGAATCGATTCTCCACGGGAGAGGCTACGCCAACGACCGATCCGGTTTGACCTATAATTAAGGGTGGCTAATAAATATTAAATAAATTAAACCTTTGAATAAATTTTTCGCTTGTTAAAGGTTTTAAAATAGGAATAGCTAGTCATAGGTAAAAATATGAGTCCGCAATTACAGCAAGTATTGAGTGATATAGATCGCTTGTCGCCAACAGACCGAATTCGAGTGATAACTCATGCGATCGAGAGCATCAAAGAATATGTACCGACAGAACCAGTAAAGTTGACACGTCGGTGGAGCGATTTGAGAGGAATGGCAATAGATCCATTAATGGGTGAAGATGCTCAAGAATGGGTATCTCGCACGAGACTCTCAGGAGATGAACATCGTGAAAGGTTATTAAGACCGGAATGATGAAAATCGAGGACGCTTTAAGGGGTGTTAAACGGCTATTTTTAGATACGGCACCAGTAGTTTATTTCGTAGAACAAAATCCTGAGTTTATCGATAGAGTGGCACCAGTTTTTGCTCGATTAGATTTAGATATAATTGGGGTGGTTTCGGCGGTTACTTTAGCTGAATGTTTGGTCTTCCCCATTCAGCGCGGATTGACAGATTTACAGTAAGCTTTTGAAGAGATTATCGATAGCGAACGAGTAGAATTTATTGTGGTGAATCGAGAAATTGCCAAGCTCACAGCAATAATTAGATCTAAGTATAATTTTCAGTTTCCTGATTCAATTCAAATTGCTACAGCGATCGCGTCTAATTCTGATGCTTTTTTGACTAATGATATTGCTTTGAAAAAGGTGACAGAGATTAGACCGATTATTGTGAGCAAGTTGGAGTTATAATTCAATCGTCATCGAGCAGTCAGAAAAGCTGAAAAGCATGATTAGCCATGATTTAAAATGTAATTATACATTTATGAAAGTAGCGATAATGATTTGCCTCCTCGATCGTCAAATCAATTCCGCCGAGTCATGGACTTGCCCAAAGCTGATGTCATCAGATAACCTTCTCGATCGAACTCCTGGAATACATACTCCCCAACTAACATCTAATATGAGTAATCCAAAATCAGCTATTGTGTTCGACAAAGAAATGGCTGCTCGTTATGACAAAAGTTCTGCTAAATTTGCTCAAATCCGCGACGCAATTTTTTTGCTGATTCGCACGATCTTATCCAATCTTCCTGTCAATGCTCGGATCCTCTGCGTCGGTGTCGGTACTGGCTCAGAATTGCTAGATCTCGCCCAAACATTCCCACAATGGCAATTTACCGCCGTAGAACCTTCGGCTCCGATGCTGGATATCTGCCGTCAGCGCGTGGAAGATAATGGCATCACATCACGCTGCACTTTTCACGAAGGTTATCTCGATTCACTACCCCCAGCAGACTCATTTGATGCGGCGACTTGCTTGTTTGTTTCGCACTTCATCATGCAGCCAGATGAGAGAAGCCAATTGTTTCATCAAATCGCTGTAAGACTTCGCCCACAGGGATATTTGATTAATGCCGATCTCGCCTACGATCTTTCTTCCTCAGACTATCCAGGTATTCTGGAGATTTGGCTCCAAATGATTTCGCCTGCTGAAGCACCAGCGGCGGAAATCGAAAAGATGCGCCAAGCCTATGGTACTGTTGTCGCCGTACTACCACCCGCCGTAGTCGCATCAATTATTGCGGCGGGGGGCTTTGATGCACCTGTGTTGTGCTTTCAGAGTCTGATGATGCACGCCTGGTATACAAGACGAACACCGATTCTCCAGGTGAACTAGAAAGCAAAATCAGCGAGACCGATTCTCCACGGGAGAGGCTACGCCAACGACTAATCCAGTTTGACTTATAATTAAACCAGAATTTATTAAATAAACTCTAGATCGACCATGCAACTACCTCACAAATTACTATTACTCGCAGTACCTGGATCTATTACCTTGGGTGGTATGGCAATGGTATCGACAAATACAGCCCAATCTCAACCAGAAGCACCACCGACACCAACTCAATGGAAAGTCCAAGTAGTAGAAACACCCAAGATTGTCAAAAAGACTGCCCATGAAGTATTTTTAGCGCGACAACAACAGTTGGCAAATCGTGATTTTAGTTGCGATTGTAATGGTTGTCGAGTAGCAGCGGCACAAGTAGGCATTAATATTAATTAGATATAACGATATTTAGATCTGCTCGAACTTGAGCGATCGACATTTCCCACATAGTTGTCCAATCGATGCCAAATAAAGGCTGTGCAGCTTTGCCCATAGTCCAACCAGTGGTAAGTGCCATCATATATCCATCGGCAGCTTCAATGTCATAAATTGTGGCTTTGAGGAGATTTTTGGTTAATAAAGCCATCCAAAATCGTGATAACTGGAGTTGAGCGATACAAAATCCTTGTAACTTTATCTCGCCTAACATATCAATCGAACTACCAGTCACAATATGCCAAATATCGTGAGTTTCTCGCATGTGAGTGTCGATAAATTCATACTCATTAGCTGCTTGTGGAGCTACTAAATGTTTTAATTGATGGCTCAACATATAATCGGCATAATGATAGCCCAAAGTATCGATCGGTAGTTGATGCAAATCGGCTAGATCGATCGAACCCAATGAGCGATGATTTGCCAAGGCTAGCTTACACTGTGGGAATTGGGAAAGATGCTTGATAGTTAGAGACAAGCTTTGGGGATCTCGACTGGCGGCAATAAGTCGATCGATCGCCGTAAAATCACCATCTTCAGCTTCAGTTATCCCAATAAAACTGGAGAGCATCGACTGTTCCCAAGTGTGGGGGTTGTGTAGAGAATTTAACATAGCTAAAGATGATTTTTGATGAGGTATACCTTCATATACGGCTGGATCGATCGAATGGATCTCCAGATCTTAATTTTGCTATGATGTGGGGAAGCTTTTAGCTTATCGATCGCAGTCAGATTAAAGTTCTAAAAATCTCAAGAATTAGGAATCTAGCCATGAAATCATTCTTTTTTTCTCGCATCTCAAAGTTCAATGTATTGATGACTCTTGGTATATTGAGTCTCACCACAATTATTCTTCCTGTGATAGCAGCACCTCAAGAAGCTCCCACAAAGACATCGACTGGTGATATTGTGCGTGAAAAATTGGTATCACAAGCAATCCCGAAAAGGAAGATCGAAAGAGTTCGATTTGCAAAAGGTAAAACCTCAACAGTATTAACACGAACAATTCTCGCCGACGGTTCAATGGATTTTATCATCAATGCAAAAAAAGGACAGACAATCGAGTTTACCGTTGGCTATGACTTTCAAGACAGCGACATCGAATCATTTTTGACTGAGCCTAGATTGCAGGATATTTCGCTATCTTCAGGCCCAAAAAAGCGGAATGAGTTCGTGACCCGAAAAACCGGAGATCATGTTCTTACCGTGAACAATACGACTCGGAAAAAGATAACGATTGCGCTTTATTTGGACATCAATTGAGCGGGGTTTCAGAGCTGTTTGAAAAGTATCGAGATTCGCCGATCCTCACGATAGGCTGATATTTCGTTCAAAATATCAGTCTCTGATAATTCACTACTATCGGGTAGTCGCTCGGATAGGGTTGCCCATTTTCTTTGGCTATCTGTCGCTTTACTAATTGGCAAATCCAAGAATGTAACTATTACCTGACTTTCTTGAATATTGGGGGAGGAGTTCATTCAATTCGATCGTGCCATCTTTATAAGTACCAGAGATAGAACATAGCATATTTATATTCCTGATAGTTTAATTTTAAAATTATTTTGGAGAGCGAACTCTTATAAGACTAGATTTGTCTGGCGTTTATTATCCTCAGATAATTCTGACTCTTGGCTATGGCGATCTCGAAGATATGGGGATTTTACTTGATAGTATTTTACCTTTTATGCCGTCAGGCATCTAGTGCCAATAGAGATATATTGTCTAGTGTACTCTTAATTTGGGCATAACTGAGATGATTTATACCCGCCCTGCTAATATTCTGCCAAATATCGCACGAATATTGACGTGTCTAATTTTATACAAGAGATTATTTTTGATTATGTCTCAGGATTAGCTTGACGGCAAGTGAAATTGGATTGTAAACTTCGGGAATCAGTCTGGGTACAATAGTAGTAATCAATATCGATCGTCACTGCATCATCGAAATAACATCAAAGTATCAGTATGTTGCCCTGGCGAAAACTAGTTCCCAAATCGATCGCGGTTCAAATTATCCTCGTAGCGATCGCGATTTTATTTTCTACATCTGTCTATGCGCGAGGTATCGAACCCCGTTGGTTTGATGTTAAGACGATCGATATTGCGATTCCCAAATTAGATCCAGTCTTTGAAGGTTATCGCATCGTTCAACTGACGGATATTCATGCTCGATCGGGTGTGATGGATCGTGATATGCTAGAACGAGTAGCTAGACTGGCTAACGAACAAGAGCCAGATCTGATCGCCCTCACTGGTGACTATATCACTAGAACCCCTGACAATGCTGAGGAAATGCTCACCCATGCCTTTAGTCAACTTAGAGCTAAAGATGGGATTGTGGCGATCATGGGCAACCATGAGCGCGGATATGGAGAGGATATCAGCCCTGTCGAACGGGCACTTCAGGCAGGTAAAGCTAAGATTTTAAATAATGCCATCTATTCGATCGATCGTCAAGGCAGTAAGTTAACTATTGCTGGTGTCGATGATGTGATGTTTGGTTTGGCAAATCTCCCCAAAACTATCGCCCAATTACCCAAGACTGGCACTAATATATTACTAGCTCATGAGCCAGATTTTGCCGATATAGCTGCGGCTAGCGATCGATTTGGCTTGCAACTTTCGGGACATTCCCACGGGGGACAAGTAGTTTTTCCCTTTTTGCCTAGAGTAACACCTCCCTTGGGCAAAAAATATATCAATGGATTTTATCAAATTGGTGGAATGCAATTATATGATAGCCCAGGTGTCGGCACAACTGGGCCAGCAAAATCTAGATTCAATTGTCGTCCAGAGATATCTATTATCGTTTTACATCAAGGGGTGAAGTAATTGATAATTGATAATTGATAATTGATAATTGATAATTGGGGTTTTAGGGCACGATGCATCGTGCCCCTACCCCTATTCCCTATTCCCTATTCCCTATTCCCTATTCCCTATTCCCTATTCCCTATTCCCTATTCCCTATTCCCTATTCCCTATTCCCTATCCCCTATTCCCTATCCCCTATTCCCTATCCCCTATTCCCCCACTTTCGCAGGAAGTCTAATATAGTCTTGCAAGGCTTTGACATCTAGAGGTTCTGATTGGAGTGACTCAATGGCGGCGGCGGTGGCTTTGGCTCCGGCGATCGTCGTGATGGTGGGAATCTTGTATGCTAGAGCTGTACGCCGGATTAGACGACCATCTGCTTGAGCTTCTTCGCCGGATGGAGTATTGATAATTAGTTGAATCTGACCGTTTTTGATAATATCGACCACATTTGGACGACCTTCATGGAGTTTGAGCACTGATTCAACTTTCAAGCCTTGCTCCTTGAGTACCTTTTGAGTCCCAGAGGTGGCGATAATCTCAAAGCCTAGAGCGATCAAATGACGAACGATCGGCACGACTGCTAGTTTATCACGATCGCTGGTCGAGACAAATACTTTTCCGGTCAGGGGTAATATTTGCCCTGCTCCAAGTTCGGCTTTGGCATAGGCGCGACCAAATTTGACATCGATACCCATTACTTCGCCTGTAGAGCGCATTTCGGGGCCGAGGATCGGATCGGTACCAGGGAAACGTTCAAAGGGCAAGACGGCTTCTTTGACGGCGATGTGGGTGGGAATTACTTCCTGGGTATAGTTCAATTCGGCGAGGGTTTCACCAGACATTATTCGAGCGGCATAAGCAGCGAGAGGAACACCTGTAGCTTTGGCGACAAATGGCACGGTGCGAGAGGCGCGGGGATTGGCTTCGATGATGAATACTTGTTCGCCTTGTACGGCAAATTGGATATTCATTAAGCCGATTACTTTCAGAGCTTGAGCGAGTTGTGTCGTCCATTCGCGAATGATGGCGACAGTAGCATCTGAGAGGGAGTTGTAAGGGAGGGAACAGGCGGAATCGCCGGAGTGAATTCCGGCTTGCTCGATATGTTCCATGATGCCGCCAATCACCACCATGCCAGATGCGTCGGCGATCGCGTCTACATCGACTTCTATGGCATTCTCTAGGAACTTATCGATCAGGATGGGGTGATCGGGTTCTACCTGCACTGCATAGGTCATATAGCGTTCTAGTTCGCTATCGGAATAGACGATTTCCATCGCTCGCCCGCCCAATACATAGGACGGACGTACCACTACGGGATAACCGATCCGATTGGCAACATTTAGGGCATCATCATAATTACGCGCCATGCCATTGGCTGGCTGTTGAATCCCCAATTCCCGCAATACTAACTCAAATCGCTCCCGATTCTCTGCCATATCGATCGAATCTGGACTAGTTCCCCAAATCTTCGTCCCCACAAACCCACTCTCTGCGTTCTCCTTTATCTCTTCTTTCTCTGCGTCCAAATATTCCTGTAGCGGTACGGCTAATTTTAGGGGAGTTTGTCCGCCAAATTGAATGATAATTCCTTCGGGGTGTTCCGCTTCGATGATATTTAGAACATCTTCTTTGGTGAGGGGTTCAAAATATAATCGATCGCTAGTATCGTAGTCTGTGGAAACTGTTTCGGGGTTGGAGTTGACCATGATTGTCTCGAAACCCTGTGCGCTGAGGGCATAGGCAGCATGACAGCAACAGTAATCAAATTCTATCCCTTGACCGATCCGATTTGGGCCGCCGCCGAGAATCATTACTTTACGTCGATCGGAGGGGATGACTTCGGTTTCCTCTTCGTAGGTAGAATAGTAGTAGGGTGTTTCGGCTTCAAATTCGGCAGCGCAGGTATCGACTAGTTTGTAGGCGGGAACTATGCCTAGTGATTTGCGATAGGTGCGAACGATATCTTCGGTGGTTTTGGTTGCATAGGCAATTTGGCGATCGCTAAATCCTTGACGTTTGACAGCCCATAGTTTTTCTTTGGTTAGGGATGTTAAGGTGTGGGATTTGAGGAAGGATTCAGTTAATAGTAGGTTCTGCATTTTAGCTAGAAACCAAGGATCGATTCCGGTCAGATCGTAGATATCTTCTATATCTAATCCTAATTGAAAGGCATGACGAACGCTATAGATTCTTTCTGGGGTTGGAGTTCGCAGCATCGAACGGACTTGCTCGATCGATGGTAATGCTTCATCGCGATCGCAACCCCAACCAAATCGACCGATTTCGAGCGATCGCAATGCCTTTTGAAATGACTCTTGAAATGTGCGACCGATCGCCATTGCTTCACCCACAGATTTCATCTGAGTAGTGAGGGTAGAATTAGAACCAGGGAACTTTTCAAATGCGAACCGAGGAATCTTGGTCACCACATAATCGATCGTTGGCTCAAACGATGCGGGAGTCTTCTTGGTAATATCATTGGGAATCTCATCGAGAGTATAACCCACCGCTAACTTTGCCGCAAATTTGGCGATCGGAAATCCCGTCGCCTTAGAAGCTAGAGCCGAACTCCGACTCACGCGAGGATTCATCTCAATCACGATAAAATCACCAGTATCAGGATGTACCGCAAACTGAATATTAGATCCCCCAGTCTCTACCCCAATCTCGCGGATGATCTTAATCGACGCATCCCGCAACCGCTGATACTCCTTATCCGTCAGGGTTTGCGCCGGAGCCACCGTAATCGAATCCCCAGTATGAATCCCCATGGGGTCGATATTTTCGATCGAACAGATAATCACCACATTATCCGCCAAATCCCGCATCACCTCTAGCTCATACTCCTTCCAACCCAGTAGCGATTGCTCGATCAAAATCTGATCCAACGGCGACGCATCAATCCCACTTTGGGCGATTTCCTCAAACTCCTCCTGATTGTATGCAATTCCCCCACCAGCCCCTCCCAGGGTGAAGCCAGGGCGAATAATCAGTGGATATGACCCAATCTGTTTTCCAACTTCCCGTGCCTCTGCGAGGCTGCTAGCGATGCCTGATGGACAAACTGGTACCCCAATCCGCGCCATCGCTTCCTTAAATAATAGGCGATCCTCCGCCATTTCGATCGCGCCTAATTTCGCGCCAATTAATTCGACTCCATACTGCTCCAACACCCCATTCTTCGCCAGAGTCACAGCAATATTCAGAGCCGTCTGCCCCCCCATCGTCGGCAGCATCGCATCAGGGCGTTCCTTCGCAATCACCTTCGCTACCAATTCGGGAGTCAACGGCTCGATATAAGTGCGATCGGCAGTCTCAGGGTCAGTCATAATGGTCGCAGGATTGGAATTAACCAAAATGACCTGATAACCTTCCTCCCTCAGAGCCTTACAAGCCTGAGTACCAGAGTAGTCAAATTCACACCCTTGTCCGATGGCAATCGGCCCAGAACCTAAGAGTAAGATTTTGTGTATGTCATTCCGGCGAGGCATAGGGTTTTAGGTGGGGAGTATAAATTAGCCAAATCCGATCTATCTTACTAGCTCTGGGGCACTTCGCAAAGTTTTTTCTGAACTTTAGGTAGATTTTGACAATCTTTGTGATAAATAAACACACTCTCTAGTTGAAATCCCCGTCTTGGGAGGGAACTATATGACTAACGAGCGATCTCGTTAGATCGTTCGAGCCTCCTCCACCTTCCCCAGCCATGACCACCATTTCCCCAGAACTAAATCAACTAGAAATCAGGATGAATCAGGCTCTCACCAGCCATAGAGAAAGAATCCAGCTTCAGCAAGAGCAAATTCAATCTTTGACTCAACTCCTAAATACTCGCCGCAACTCTAATTTAGATAACCATTGTACCGTGGCGATCGATCGTTTGATCGAATTGCTCGATCGACACCAACAATCTCATGGACAAGTCTACAACCTAATCTCATCCATCAAGGAAGCCAAAAACATCCAGAATCTGACCCTTGATGGTGCGGGTGAAATTGTTACTTATCTTAACTTAGAATTAGATGTACTAGCCCAGCGGTTGGGAATTGCCAAATCTGTCAAATTATTAACTGCTGCACACAACAAAGTTGCCTGGTTAAAATTGATGATTAGCTATCCCGATCCTGATGGCTATCAATGGCAATTCCCAGGCTTGAAACGGGGACTATATCACAACAAAAAAATGCAAGCGATCGGCATCAAAGCTGTCAATCTTAGCCCCGATAAATTACCCTTGAATTAGTTTAGCTCGATGGAATATCCCCAACTACTCCAAAAAGTTGGGGATATATTTAATACCATAACTTCAGTAAATTACATTTAATGTCATTTTAGGTGCGGATATTGTAGATATAGTATATATTAAGCATAGTTTTTTGTAACTCGCTAGGTATTGAAGCTATGCAACAACCTTGTCTACCTCAACATGAACCCAACGCTGAATCAGAACGAATCGATGAACGTAATCAAAAGCGAACTGTCCCTTATTCTTATCTCAAACCTTCTCTAATTCTGAATAGTATTAGTATTTAGGATGTCCCAAATCCCCGACTTCTTTGAGAAGTCGGGGATTTGATTATGCTGTCTTGAAAAATCGAATCAATTCACGGGCATGTTCCAGAAATTGACCATCAACAGTAATTTGAGAAATCGCTTGTTTGGCTTCAGTCGCCAATCGTTGATGCTCCAATTCATTACTAGCCTTGAAATCAGCGATCGCTACATTAATTCTCGCCAGATCGTCTCGATTAGTTTCCCACCGTCGAGTTTGATGATTTAACCATGAATCCTCATCCTCACTATCCAATTTACTACTCAAACCTGCGATTTTATATTCCAACTCCTGAAATCTACCACGTAATTCTAAAATATCAGGGCGGGGATAACTAAACTGTTCGCGCAGCTCAAACAATCGAGATGATAAATACTCATAAGTACTAATTGCTGGGCGTAAAAATGTCAGTAATAACACCGCCCCAGAACTAACATAACCTAACGCACTAATGCCGCTAATTGCTAACCAATATAACCCAATTGCCGTCATCAAATGTAAACCGATCGCCACAAATAACGATCTCGTCGCCACACTACTAGCATATCGAATTTGGCGATCGTCTACATCTATTCCTTGTGCCTGAGATTCCTTGCCAGTTTGAACTGTCGATCGAGCCGCAAAATGAATATTCCATGGCACAGTAACAATAATAATTGACCATTCAAAAATTCCAATGCCGATCGCCCAATCAACAATACTCCCAGCGGGGATTTGCAACCACTTTAATAGCCCAAAAGCTAATAGAGCTAGAAAAACTAATCCAGAATTATAAGCTACCAAACTACCATACATAAATCAATTATTCCTTAATGCGTAACCTCCATTATCAAACCATCAATCCTTAGTTAGTTACTAGTTTGTGCTACTTTATCGACCGCACAACGATGACTCTAATCGATCGTCGTACGGAAGCGAATATAACCAGACGATTGGGCACTTAGGCTTCACTCAGTGTCCAAAATCCCCTACTTTACCTGACCTTGAAACCGGACAAATCCGTAGGATCCAGATGTACTAGGTGCTGTCGCATTAGTGATATTACCGAGGTTAACGACCACAGCTCCATTGGTATTGGCACCACCACAGGAAATATTAGGGAAAACTGTACTAGGCTGGGTATTCGGTGGGAAATATTGAGCAAAATCGTCTCCACCAACATTGGTATAAGACTTGATGGTGCCGCTGAGGTTCACAGCGATACCCCGATCGGCTCCAGTTAACCCATTAGCTCCAGCTACAAGGCCGTTGAAGGCAGTGGGCATAAATGTGACGTTGGAAGGGACTCGATCGCAGAACAAGACCTTCTTGGCGGGAATATCGCCAGTAGAGAGGAAATAAATCGTGTACTCGATCGAATCATTAGGCTTAATTGTGCCTCCATCGATCGCTCCGAGCAAGAAGGGATTGGTAGTATTAGGAATTAAAGGCCATTTATTCGTCGTGGGCTGGACATTGGGCGGAGTGGCGGCATTATCATTATCGTCATAAAGATTCGTCGCCTCATTTTCGTAGTTGCCTAATGAGTCACCATTGCGCTTTTGGGGCAACCCATTGATTCCGGTGATCCGTTTGACTAGAAGTAGGTTGGGATTGCCGAGTAGTTCGATCGGATAGTCTTCTACTTCACCATCATTAGCACTGAGGATCGATCGTTCATCGACTCCTGTAGTATCAGGATTATCATTTAGAGTAGTAGTAGTCAGTCGAAACCTGGCAAAACTAGCTCCGAGCGTCGTTCCAGTCGGCACAGTCCAATTCAAGTCCGCTGTAGTCGCATTTTTAGGTACAACAGCAGTTTGGTACTCGCCTACTTCAAATATGCCATTTTTATTAAAGTCAATCCAACCATGAAGTGTGGCACTAGGATTGCCAGTATTGACAACGGGAATAGTCAGATTGTAGGTACCAACATTCGTCGGTACCTTTAGTGCAGTTGTCAAGGCATCTTCATCATTAGTACCATTAGTATTATCTCCATTCGCCCCAGGAGTGGGCCGCCCAAGATAGGGATCCGCATCGGGTGGAATGCTACCCAGATATACTTTCGGATTGGTAACAATTAGGTGAGGTGAATCTCCATAAGATATTGGCGCATCACCAGCATCAGATTTACACAGATAACTAGGCTGACTCTCGGCAACAAATCCCACATATGGTTCTCCACTCTTGACATGAACGATGATTTCATTAGAGCCAGTTTGCCAGTTTTGGGTTAAGGTGAGGCCAGCTTTGGTGTTTCCCAGATAAGATTCTCTAAATTCATAGGGATCGCTGGGCATTTGAGGTAATACAGTGGGATAGTTGGCTTGTTGAGATATCCCATTGATAAAAATATTCGCTACCGAGTTATCCCCATAGAAATCCATCATCAATTGAAAGCTACTCACATCTACTGTGGGATTGAGATTAAACTGATAGCGAAAATAAATATCCACATTGCCCGTATGAGAGGCACTGGCATTGTTTGAAATCCAAGCAGAATCACGGTAGGGACTCTTGAGCCACACACCTGGTTTGACACTTTCAACATTATGGGCATTACCCCAGCCTGTGGTAGGCGGTAGCCCAGCAGCCGTACCGATTACCGCATCCCAATAAGTATCTAGTCCACTAGTGAAGTAGCTTACATTGCCATCATATGCAGTATTAAAGATGCGTCTGTTAGAATTACAAGTCAGCGTTGGGGCATTGGTAGGATTGGTAGTAATCGAGATCGGCAAAGATTGTTTCAGACTAGCTTCTCGCTCTCCATTGGCTGGTACACCATCAGTCTCACCCAAACTACCATTACTATTATCCACGGTATAAATGTCTTTATTACCTGGTTGTGTATAAGCTTCGTTTTGACCGTTGTTTAGTGTATCGCCCATCTTTACCTCAACATCGCCACTTGTCGCGGTAATGGTAATCGGTACCCGAATCCGAATCGTGCCACTCACCGGAACCACCCCATTATTCGTCGCCGCACCGCCCAGAAGTGTTCCTGTATTGCCCCCACCTGACGGTACTGTCACATTCAACAAATCTACGGCTGCGTTTGCCCCGCTCCCATCTGAGTCATAGCTGAGGATCTTGATATTTCCCGCTTGAGTACCGCCGACAATTGTGGATGGAGCATCGGGAATAAAAAATTTGGTAGAATCGTTACCTACATTGGTAAGGACAAAATCAAAGTATACTAGACCACCTGTGACAGTAGAACCACTAGCACCCCCCGCCGTGACAGTAATCCCCGCTACTTCTACCACCGTAACTTGAACGATGTTGGACTCGATCGGCACTGCGGTATTAGTCGTGTCGATATCATCCACAAAACTCCCAGTAGCTTGATTATTAATTACGCCAGGTGGTGCGCCAGCGGCAATAACGGGAACACTTAGCCCACTCAACAACAAAGCTGAGAACAGAATTGTTTGCGGCTGAAAGTGATTGGATAGTCTATGGAGAATGAGTTGTAACATAAAGGGCGATCGAGTAGGGGTTCAAAAAGCGTCAAGTAATTTATTTGCTAAGGATTAATTTTGGTGACAAATCGCCATAGTCCATAGGAGTTAGCTGGTGCGCTGGTCGTTGTCGCATTTGGTAGACTAGTCAGAGTGGGGCTACCATTACTACCTGTGACATCCAAAACTGCTGTACCGTTGTCATTGATACTCTTGAGATTACACTGGGCAATCGACGCATTAGTCGCACTGATAAATTGACCGCGATCGATATTCGTTGTAACGTCGTCAATATTCGTTAGATCGAGATTAGAAGGGGTCGTGCTACCCATCACTAGTCTCATCCCCTTACCAGTGCCATAGGTATCAAGTTCAAATGTTTGATTGGGGGCAATTCGATCGCAAATGCGAACACTTTTGGCATATCTTTCGCCTGAATTGAGGAAGTAGATGGTGTACTCAACCAAATCCCCTGGTTTGACCTTGCCAGCATCGATCGCACCAATTAGGTAATTAGTTCGATTGGGCCATTTTGGATCGTTGTCATCATTTTTCCGTGCAGAAGTGGTGTCATCGACAAATGCAACCAAATTCTTACCATCGTTGGAATTCAAACCATTAATTTTGGTAATCCGCTTGACCAACAACACATTTGATACAGTGGTATTTGCCCCATTTGTCACCGTCAAGTTTTGAGATACTTTGGGATTACAGGCACTATTGCCCAAAATTAGCGGTAATAGTCCGCTACTACCACCACCGCTGGGATTTTGGAGATTAAAAATTGCTGTTTCCGTTGATTCGCCGATCGTATCTCTGAAATCTAGACCGATCGTAATATAGTCAACAGGCTCATTGATGTTGTAAGTCTTGGCTGGAATAGTGACGCTCAAATTACCATTTGCTAACTTGGTGACAGTTGCAGTTGAAGCTCCACCTTTACCATTACTAACTGTGGAAACAACTGTATAGTCATTGGAAGAAAGCGTACTACTACCACCCAATCCAATTTCCACTGAGCCAGCACTTTTCATCTCACCATTCACTCGCAGGGTGATATAGTACAGCCCATCATCTTCTCGTTGGGTGGCTTTATTTACAGTAGTAGTAGTATCGGCAAATTCGATCGTCGGGGAAAGACCTAGTTTAATATTGTCCAGAAAGTTACCATAGGTGATACTTCCTTGCGCGCTAGAAATAGACTGGAATGCAAAGCGATATTCACCAGGAGTACTAGTTCCGACCCACTGGTCGCTATAGCGTCCCCAACCTGCATAAGTAGAAGTGGAAGTAGTGACAGTACGTTGATTATTACTGCCAATATAACCACCCGTAGGTGTCCGAAACTGTTTAGTCACACCATTAGCGGAAGTCGCAATGTAAGCAGAATAGAGCTTGGTACCAGAGAAGGTAACTCCTGTCCAAGCATTAGGGTCTGAGATGAAAACCTCAGCAACATCTGCTACTCCAGCCGTACCACCAGATCTACCGCCGTGGGCAGCAGACCAAACTGGTTGTTCCCCAGCGAGAATGCAAATATCCTGATACACTGCTGACTGAGCTTCGGCATTCAATTCAATATGCTGATTACCGTCATCACTTTTTACTCCCTGGAAACTTTGTGCCCAAATTTCCATCCGATGGGTGAAGCCACCAGAAGCAGGGTGGGTAGAATACCAACCTTGCATCACCGGAGTCCCATTGAAGGTAGTTTGACCAGGAATATAACCTTCGTATGTAGCATAGCCAGACCCAGCCGGATCTTCAAAGCTAGGATTAACCAGTGTTCTAGTGGGTAAAAGCGGGCTGGGGACAGAGACAATGGGGGGAGTTGCTGCGCCATAGCTGGGTAGGATAAAGCTACAACTTGCAAAAAAGACTACTAGTGGGAGTGGTAACAACCTGCCCTTACTATTGTCACTAGACCGTAAAAGCAATTTCAGTAATAGTGGTAACTTGGCTCGATTCCGCAAAGCGGAGGCTATGCCAACGAAACGAGCAGGATTAGAAAATTTCATCGGGGTTAATTTAAAATATATATCACAGCAATGCTGGGATGTTTCTTCTGAATGGAAGATTTGCCGCGATCGATTACCGACGGTAAGTGCTTCGATTACCTCTCGGCGCGGCTCCGCCAACGGCAAATAAGTTTGCTAATTTAAAATAGATAAGATATATACGCGAAGTCTTAGTCTCACCTCGATCTTGCTCGATCGACTCAAGATTCTTAAAGGGTGAAATTACGGAAGATTGGAATAATTTTGCCCTCAGCAAATACTGAGGACACAATCAAGCTCGATCTCGATCGCTTTCAATTACAACCACAACATATTCGAGCTAAATAGGTGCCATTTACCTATTTTTGACTGGCGCAAATCTTGGTCGATCGCATCTAAAACAAACTCTACACATGAAATATTCCTCCTGAAGGCTTATACTGCCCTCAGTGCAAATATCAACCAATCACCCATAGCACCAAATGAAAGCGCAAGTATTTCGGGGAGTCAATAACCTTAGCTACGAAGATGTGCCAGTGCCCCCAATGGGCGCGGATGAGGTATTGGTGCAGGTTAAAGTCGTCGGTTTGTGTCAGTCGGATATCAAAAAAATTCTCTATCCTCTGTATGAACCTCCGCGCATTTTCGGACATGAGACGGCTGGAGTCATCAGTCAAGTAGGTGCTGATGTTCGCGGGTGGGAAGTCGGGCAACGGGTGGTAGTGATGCACCATATCCCCTGTATGCACTGCACCTACTGTCTCCATGAAAATTATTCGATGTGTGATGTGTATAAAAATGTCACAACTACCGCTGGTTTTGCGCCTAGTGGTGGTGGTTTTGCGGAGTATGTAAAAGTACCAGGGCATATTGTCAGAAATGGTGGTTTGATTCCAATTCCCGATCGCGTTACTGATGAGCAAGCGAGTTTTGTTGAGCCGACTAATTGCTGTCTCAAGGCAGTTAAGAAAGCTAATATTCAAGCTGGCGATACAGTTTTGGTGACTGGTGCTGGGCCGATCGGTTTGATGTTTATTATGTTAATTAAGCATTTTGGGGCGCGAGCGATTTCTACAGATTTGATTCCGGCACGGGTCGAGAAGGCTCTAGCTGTGGGTGCTGAGGCGGCTTTTGACGCGCGAGATCCAGATTTGACTGCCAAGATTCAAGCTTTAACTGGTGGCTTGGGTGTGGATACTAGTATTCTCGCGGTACCTAGCGATAAGGCTTTTTTCCAAGCTCTTGATTGCACGCGCAAGGGTGGTAAAATTTTGTTCTTTGCTGAGTTTCCGGCTGAGTTGGAAATCCCCATCAATCCGAATATTTTATATCGTCGGGAAATCGATTTGATGGGTAGTTATAGTTCGTCTTTCCGCGTTCAAGCTTTGTCGGCAGATATCGTCTTCAATCATCGCATTGATGTGGATGCTCTGATTAGCGACAGGTATCATCTCAAGGATCTCGACAAAGCCGTCGCTCAAGCTACCAAACCCACCCCAGAAACTTATAAAATTCTGCTGTATCCAGATTAATTATGACTCAACTCGAACTTATCTCTATCCCCGCAAATACTCCCACTCCCGCAGGTACGATTGTCCTATTACATGGTTGGGGCGCAAATAATCAAGATTTGGGCGAATTGGTGCCCTATTTTAATCTGCCCGAATATCAGTTTCTATTTCCCAATGGTATTTTTCCCCATCAATATAATGAGAGTGGGAAAGCTTGGTATTCATTTGCAAGTGCTGGTCAATTGACCAATACTAGTAAAGTAGAATTAGCTACTAGTCGCCAAGTTTTGACCGATTGGATTCAAACTCTCCCAGATCCAACTGGAGTACCACTCGATCGAACCTGGATCGCTGGCTTCTCTCAAGGTGGGGCAATGACTCTAGAGATCGGTCTAGATTTGCCTGTAGCAGGTCTAATCGTCCTCAGTGGTTACTTACATCCCGACATCCCAAAACCTCCCCAAGCCGCGCCGCCTACCCTGATCGTTCACGGTAGACAAGATGATGTCGTTCCCCTTGCTGCTGCTCATATGAGTCGCGATCGATTGACTCAATGGGGTGTTGATGTGAAGTATCAGGAATTTGACATGGGACATTCGATCGTCCCCGAAGTATTACAGGTAGTCAGAGAATTTGTCGTGGCAGATCGAAATTAACTATCCGATCGCTCGAAGAGATCTATCTCTTTGAGCGGAAAGGGACTAATTGACTTGCCCATTTTGGTGAGGTAAATTGGGACTAGATAGGTTAAAACCTTAAAAAATGAAGCAAAACGATGACAATAATAGCTTCTAAATCCACTCCCTTAGACGAAAACGATCCTCACACAGTAAGAATGCGTACTATTGCGTACAATATGGACATGATGTTCCCTGGTGTCTATCTCTGGTGCGGCTCACTCGTGTTGAAATTTGGCGGGCACGAACCCGATGATTCTCCTTATCGTTATCCTGGATCGATCGATAGTCGCGTGGGGATTGCCATAGTTTTTCCAGGCTATAAAATATTTACGACCTATAAGGGTTCTTATGACTCTCGATAAACATCAGATTGATGGTTTGTCTGAATTTTCGAGCAAGACTTTACCTGCGACAGAATTTGAGGTTCGATTGGGTGAGGCTGGTTACTCTCAAGCTGGATCTGCACCAGCACAAGGCGGTAGAATTAAGGTCTGGTGGACACATCCAGAATATCCAAGAGTCGAATCAATTTACAGTAATGACAAGCAAACTGTCATCACGGCTTATCATGTTGCCTAATCTAATCGATCGGCATAAGTGATTCAACAGCAAATGCATTGGGCTTCGCTATCGCTAAAAACTTGGCGATCTACTTACCCTAGTGAGGTACTATCGATCGAGAGAAGACCAAGTTATTTACGCATTAGATTTTTATGACACGCTACGATGTATATGGATTGGGTAACGCGCTGCTCGATGTAGAATGTGAAGTCGAGCCAGAGGTACTGGTACAATTGGGCATCGATAAGGGTGTGATGACTCTATTGGATGAAGCCAGTCAGAACAAAATTTTGGCTCATTTGGGTGATTCTGCTAGCAAACGTACTTGCGGGGGTTCTGGAGCGAATACGATCGTCGCCCTGAGTCAATTTGGGGGTAAGGCGTTTTACTCTTGTAAGGTGGCGAATGATGAGCCTGGTGAGTATTATCTCCAGGATTTGCTCGATTGTGGGGTGGATACTAATCTCAAAATTCATCCACCTGAGTCAGGGATTACGGGCAAATGTCTGGTGTTTGTGACTCCTGATGCCGATCGAACCATGAATACTTTTTTGGGCATCTCTTCTGGCTTATCTGATGTGGAATTGGTGCCGGAGGCGATCGCCAGTTCTACTTATACTTATATTGAGGGCTATTTAGTTACGGGTGAAAGTAGCAAACAAGCGGCGATAAAAGCTAGTCAAATCGCTACTGCCGCAGGGCAAAAAGTCGCTCTCACTCTATCCGATCGCAATATGGCGAAGTTCTTCAGAGAGGGACTTTTGGCGATGATTGGTTCTGGTGTCGATCTTCTATTTGCCAATCAGGATGAAGCATTCGAGCTAGCTGGTACGGAAGATTTAGCCGAAGCTGTTAAGTATTTAAAAACTATTTCCAAAACTTTTGCTCTCACCCTCGGTGCCAAAGGTTCGCTAATCTTTGATGGTCAAACATTACTTGAAATCGCCCCTTTTCCAGTTACGGCGATCGATACTGTTGGTGCTGGTGATATGTATGCTGGTGGTGTATTGTACGGACTAACTAATGGAATGGATTGGGCAACAGCCGGACGTTTGGGTTCGATCGCTTCTGCTAAATTAGTAACTATTCCAGGTGCGCGAATGGCAACTGTAGATCTTCAATCTTTGTTGAAAGAAGTACAGGGTATTTAGTGATAAATGGCTAATCAATAGCTTGCCAAGGGTAGCTCTTGCTCCCTCCCCGAGGATGCGGCTATCCATTACCCACAGATCTAAAGGGGAAGGATGGCTGAGGGTGGGAGGATGAGGAAGATGGGGAGGATCGGAAGGAAAGAATTAAGACGCTTTCCTCACACCCCCCACACCCCCCACACTCCCCACACTCAAAATCTGTGGGTAACGCATAGCCTAGTCACCCTTTCAGTGCAGCGATGACGACAAAGAATAAATGCTGCCAAGTTGGATTCGCTTCAAAGTTGAGCAATTGACGCGCCAAATCTAGTAGGTTTTTGTGAGTAGCAAACCAGGCTGGGGTGGGGAAAATGCGGAATGGGGCATAGACGACAGACTTTTGGGGATAGTCGAACAGATAAGCATTGTGGACAAATCCAATCCCTGAGCCGATATCGGCGATCGAATTCCCAGGATAGGCACCCCAAATCGTCACACCAAAATAGAATAACATCGCCGACCAGATATTAATACCGATCGCCCCGTATTTTAAATTCGAGACGGCTGTATCCAACTCTCGATCGAACTTATGCCGAGTGCGACCATCAACTAAGATCGTACAGGAAAGTGTCCCCCAAAGCCTATCGTTGGCAAAATCCACCGCTTGAGTGAGGAAATCAGTAGCTGAATCTGCCTCGATCGTCACAGTCGCCAAGACTCCACAAAATGCCTCCTCAGTCAGGGCATATTCGCCCGCTGAGGTGGGTACATCGGGAATTATCGTCCAGGGCACAGTATCTGAGTTTCGTTCGCCCAGGGGTTCGGATTGGGGGTATCGATCGAGAAATGCTTGATACCTTGCTTGAGCACCAGGATAATAAGCGCGGCGGGAAGGAATCTGTGCCAATTCTTGGCGCACTGCTGCCAAAAATTCGCCTCGTTGCGCCCAGCCAGATGCGGTGACTAAGACTTGCCCAGAGGCACAATTAAAACTGGCATTGTGCGCGACGGTACTAGCGACTTGACGCGCTTGGAAGGTAAGATCCGATCGCGACCATTGCCCTGGTACGACTAAAATCGGCGTGACACAACCTAATTCGGAGGTAATGGGTTTGGTGAGACGCGGTTGGTTATTGGCTTTGCGCTCTTGTTGCTCGGAAGTCGTCGCACCCCAAACGATCGCATCGTGTGTACGATGGGAACCAGTGATATGGATTGTTTCTACTTGGGAATGTTGACAGAGATATTCGCCCACTTGGGCATCACCGTAGACAATTTGCAACCAGCCAGCTTGAATCAACGAGTCAAAGGCTTGGGCTAAATAGACACCGATATAATCGTTGACTGGATTTAGCTTGAGAATGACGACTTGATTTTCGACAAATAATTTGCTGAGTACATCCATCGCCACAATCCCCGAAACATTGCCCGCACCGAGGATGAGCGCGACTTTGCTAGGTGTGGGTTCGCGGTAGATTCGCCCTTGAGTTGCCTTGTGTGCTGGCTCGATCCAAACTTCGCCACGATAGCCCAACCACAATAGTCGATCGAATAAATTTACTGGTAAAACTCGCGCGACAATTTGCCCATTTTCTCGCTCGATCGTCTCACAGGGAAATTGTCCACCATTAGCCTCTAGCGCAGTCATCAATAGGCGTAAATTGCGGATGATAGAGAGGGGGCCAGCGATCGATTCTTCACCAGCTAGAGCAGATTTTGGGTCGATACCTTTTGCCTGACATGCGGCGATCGTCCATTCGGCGGCGACACTGAGAGTATCATTCACACACCTTTGTAAGTAGCTCGATCGCTGACTAATATTCGCCTGCTCCCAGCTAGTTTTGTGACGGTGAAGACGATCGAGGCCGCGATCTATTTCGTGAAATACTGTTGCGATCATGATCTGACAGGGTTCAGGGGTTAGGGGTCAGGGGGCGGGTTTATGCTACAGACTAATTATCAACCAGAGACTCATTCAAACAAAGCCCTCCCCACCAGCTCTGAAAGATCCGTATTTATACTAGCTAGTTTAGCGATCGAAACAGGGCAAAATAAGCCATATTTCCTTAATATAGCAACCGCCAGGGCGGTTAGGACAGATGTAGAAGCTTCCGCTCTGGCGGAGGCTACGCCAACAAACCATTGTGCCGTCAGCTTTCCCAAACTGACCCCTGACCCCTGACCCCTGTCCCCTGCCACATCATGCACATAACAGCATCTCACCGCTGCAAATGACACGCTCGATCGAACTCAAGTATATCCCTCTGGCGCGACGATCTCAAATTGCAATCTCAAGGTAGCTAATACCAATCGCTCTGTGGTGGCTGTGGAGGTCACTGGGGCCGCAAATACAGGTATTCCGGCTCTGACTGTGATTCCTGGATCTACCGCTGCTGGAACGCCAACTAACTCATATGGATTGGTGCGGTTTAAAACGATCGTTTTGTAATCTAAAGTCGATTTTTTGGGAACAATAACTGCAATGGTAAGCAGCAGATTGGATTATACGGGGAACAGATCCAAGGGCTTCTCCGAGAAGTCGGGAATCTACAGTAATTCTAGAAAGTCCAGTTTCTAAGTGTTTTTAGTATAGTATCGCAACCGCCTTGGCGGGCTACGCAATGCCTCTAGCAAGGTGTGCGCGTCAAAAGCTCGCCCTTTTGTTCTTCTGAATCGGCAGATGCTACAAAGAACGAGAGAGGTAATTATTAATTATTAATTATTAATTATTAATTATTAATTATTAATTATTAATTATTGACCCCTGACCCCTGACCCCTGCTATACAAATGGATAAACCCTTGACACCCCATCACCTACTGTATGCTATGCTGCGGGCGCAACATCTAGCGAGGAAAGAATGTAGAGATAGCGGCTATGCAATGGTGATTGTATCTATTGTGACGCTGATGATGTTTAGCATGTTGGCTGCATATCTAGCCATTACCAATCTCACGAAATCTTCCACAAATGCCTACATGGAGGGAAATAGTACCTTCTATGCCGCAGAATCGGGATTGAATCAACGCGCCGATGAAATCCGCCAAAAATTTATCGGCTACACTACACCCAATGGGATCAGCCCCGCTCAAGTTCCTGGAACTCTTGTCGGAATTGGTAATATGACGGCTTGTTTGGATCCCGACACTAGCAATGATGGCAGTGAAGATTTTGCCTGTCAAAAATTGGATCTAGATTACAAGCACGCCGTCGCAATTGGAGGGAATGAAAAGGGTTTTATCAATACCAGCGATAATGTCAAGTATAGTGCCTTTACATTTGCTAGCGATCGAACCATCTATACCGATCCGATCCGGCGAATTCCCCAGTTTCAAGTCATTCCCGCCGGACAACTTTTTGCTGGATTGAATGCTCAAACATATCGCTATACTATCTTTAGTCTGGCGACTAGCAAGCAAGCTGAAGATTTAGATGCCAGAGCCTCAACGGTGCTGGAAATGACTTTCCAGAGTCGGGTAATTCCCCTCTTCCAGTTTGCCGCTTTCTATGATGGGGATTTGGAGATGAACTCCACCGCTCAGATGAATATTAATGGTAGAGTACATACTAATGCAAATTTTTATGCTCAACCTACTCCCGATGCAGGTCAAGATACTCGACTATTGAGCTTGGTAACTGTGGCTGGTAGGATCTATAATCGAGTTGATGCGATGATCGTCCCTCGGAATGGCAATACTAGAGTCTTGATGTTTGGCGATCCGGCTAATCCCAATAATCCGGCTAATAGCTATCTGAATTTCCCAGTCTATGATGCCAGTCGGATTACTCCGCTCTCACCTACGGAGATCGCTACATTTCAAGGTAGAGTTTTGGATGGCGGTGCTGGGGTGTCTCCCCTGAGGCTGCCTCAAGCTGGTTTTCTCCGCAAACGAGATCGGGATAATAATATCGGCGAGTACTATGGGAAAGCAGATCTACGGCTGGAAATGGTGCCCAAACGTGGCGCGGGCAATGTACCATTCAATTTTACCGCGATCGAAAATGGTGGCACTGGGGGAAGTTGTGCTGGATTGGATATTTCTATCGATCGACAAGGCAATACTCTCAAGTGTACCCAGTTAAATGAGGGGCAATTGCGAAGTCTCCAACAACCAGTCATGGTTAAAGTGGTGTCGAATGATGAAAGAACTCGCTTTTGTGCGACTGCCAATGCTACTGTCAATAGTCAGCGGTTACGCGCTCTCCAAGTGGCGATCGCCGCTCAGAATACGCCGATCCCTTTTACTCAGCTTAGTCTACCACTCAACGATCCTGCAAATGTGGGGATTCGGAACATTGCGACGACTTTAACGGCTGGTTTAAATGCATCTGATTCTCTGACTGAGATTGCGCTCGCTGCGGGTGCTTGCTTTTTGCCCGCACCCATTCAACTTGTCGATGGTGGCACTGTGCCTTCGGCTACCAATTATGGCTGGAATTCTGGTTTTTACGATCGCCGCGAAAATCGCTGGATTGGGATGTTGCAGACTAATATCGAGAGTCTAACGGTGTGGAATCGAGACGGGTTGTATGTCGATCGAGATAATTCGATCGCCAGTAATGATAGCCCCACTACGACTCAGCTCAGTGCCGCTTTTAATGGGGGTATTCCTAGTCCGACTTATGATACCAATGCTCTGCTCTTCCTTCAAGCTCCAGCTAGAGCTACCGCACCACCTGGCAGTTTTCAACGACTCGGATTCGGATCGATCGATCCGACCGAAGGCGGACTAGTTTTTCATGCTACTGTTAGTGATGATACTGATGGTGATGGCACTAATGATTTGACGATCGACCCCACCGATAATCTCCGCAACTATCCTGGAGGTAAGCGAAATAGTCCTTATGGCTTTGCTTTTAGTGGTGGTGCGGATCTCCCTGGTGCCCTAACTATCGCGACAGATCGAGGGATATATATCCAGGGCGACTATAATAATTTTGGCGGCGATATCGCCAGACAACCCGCCGCGATCGTTGGTGATACGATTACTGTCTTGTCGAATAATTGCATCGATGGTAATGTGAAAATTAATTGCGGCATCTTGGTTGGCCAAAATGCTGGAACCGCAACTACCATCAATGCTGGCTTTCTCTCCCTCACGGATCTCAGTAATGGGAATATCGGTCGCAACGATGGCACTGGATTACGATATAGTGGTGGTCTGAATAACTATATGCGGATGATCGAAGATTGGAATTTTGCAAATTTCAACTACACTGGTTCGTTCGTTAGTTTAGGCTCTCCACAAGAGTTTAGCGGTGCTTATGTGACTGGGAGTACTGCGCCACCTAGTTACTACACCGTTCCCAGCCGAAACTTCACCTACGATACAAATTTCAACGCCGCAAACCTACTCCCGCCACTAACTCCGAGAGTAATTTATCTCCAACAGGACGCATTCAAGAAATCATACAATTAAATTCGATCCTCTAACATCCGCCTCCCACACACCAACAAATCCGCCGTAAACCCACCCCACCGTCTCAAACCAAACCCTTTGAGGAGGGGGTTCTGCTAACGCAGAGGCTACGCCAACGGGGGAAGGAAACTCCCCCACCTGACGGCTCCTGTATACACACAAGTTCTCCTGAGACGGATTCTGCAATTCTCTCAGCAACATCCGCCTCCCACACACCAACAAATCTGCCGTAAACCCACCCCACCGTTTCAAACCAAACCCTTTGAGTG